>CAJXXT010000033.1 GCA_913063495.1 uncultured Gammaproteobacteria bacterium
CGTGTGCTCTTCCGATCTATAAGTGGGGTGGATCTGCGGAAAACCGTATGCGATTTGTGCTTGAGCTGTATAAGGCAATTCGTGAGGCGGTGGGTGATGATTATCCTGTTGGTATTAAACTGAATTCTGCAGATTTTATGAAGGATGGTTTTAGCGATGAGGAGTCAATGGGGGTGGTTGAGGCGCTGTCTGCAGCCGGTGTTAATCTTATTGAAATTTCAGGCGGAACTTATGAAAGTCCTGAAATGATGGGTGAACATAGCAAGGCGCCGGTTAAGGAAAGCACACAGCGACGTGAGGCTTATTTCTTGGAATATGCTGAGAAGGTAAGGTCGCGTGTTGACACCACGCTGGTTGTCACTGGAGGGTTCCGTTCGGGGGTTGCGATGAATGCTGCATTACGCTCTGGAGCAACAGATATGATAGGTATAGCAAGACCGTTAGCGGTTTATCCTGATTTGTCGAATCGCTTGCTGAATGACCCTGAGTTTGCGGTATCAATTAAACGGCCAACAACAGGAATTAAAATAATAGATTTAGCATCGGCATTGGATATCGCTTGGTTTGAACAACAGATGCATCGTATAGGCAAAGGGAAACCTGTCAATGCCAACCTCAGCCCAATAAGAGCAGCGATGGGCTCATTGTTAACAACGGGTGTTCATGCATTTAAGAAGCGAAGAGCATAGGTTGGCGCATTTTTTTGCAAAAAGAATATATTTGCTACACTAAAGGAAGTGTGGGTGTTTTTTGTTCATAGAGAGGATGGATGCCTTATTTGCTTCCAGCACCATTATTAGAGGTTTGCTCGCCCTTTCGGGCGGGCTTTTCTCGTTATTTTATGGAGTCACCTAACGAGCCGATTCCTGCGGTGCAGATTATTGAAAAAGTGATGGTTCGAGCAAATCCACAAGACTATGCGGAACTAGTGGCTTATTTTGGTTTGGAAACATTGGAGTTGTGTTGTGAGCATATTGAGCAAGAAGCTCTGCCTTTGGCCTCTCGGTTAGATGAAATTCGTGTAAACATACAAAATGCAGCAGATGCTGGAGATCCTTTTGCTTATTTGCTTGATGATTAGTACACGACTCTTAGTAAGCGTGATTTAAGGTAGGATTTCAAGTTGTGATGGTTGTGCCTCACAGTGAGATAGCTGGGTGCTATGCCATTGGTCTCGCCCATTATTCTTTGATTTATACAGCATTTTATCAGCAGAGGTGACAATGCGCTCCGATGGAATGCTGCGAACGGGGTATGTTGTTGCTGCCCCTAGGCTAATCGTGAGCATGGTGTTTACAGTGGATGTTTGATGTTCAATATTAAGGTCGTGAACCCGTTCTAATATGCGCTGAAGTGTTGTTTGGATTTGTTCTTCATCTACGTTGGGGTACAACATTATAAATTCTTCCCCTCCGTATCGACCGACTAACTCTCCTGGCCGGCTCGCTTCTTGTTGTAATGCCTTAGCGAGGTTCATTAAGCAGTGATCCCCGGCTTGATGTCCATAAAAGTCATTAAACTGTTTGAAAAAATCCACATCAAGTAAGACAACAGAAAGTGGGCGCTTTTCTCTGCGGCAACGGTTCCATTCCTGTTCTAGCCTTTCATCAAAATAACGTCGGTTGGCGAGGCATGTGAGGCTGTCTTCTCGACTTAGCTTTTCCAGGTCGCCGTATAATTGTCTTTGTTCAATTTTGTCGATATCCAGTAGTAGTCCTTGTAAGAACATCGCTCTTTCTCGATGTTCAATAATATAAGCGATACCCATACCTATTAGGTTGGCGGCAACAAAGTAGGCTTGAAAGCTGATAAATGAAATCTCATTGGTGGTAAAACGAAGGATGAATAGATGGGCTAGGCCGGCAAAGTGACACCAAAACGTAACAACAAAGAATCGCATCTTTAGCATTGAATATATCGTTATGATGGAATAAATAGAACCAGCATACGCTGCGAGTTTGATCTCTGGATTGGTGACCGTACTGGAAACATGAAGCAATATCACCAAACCTATCATTGCGATAGGGCCTGTATACCAGTGGTATAGGTGATGGATCGATTTTATGCTGGAAAGTGTGGCGATCAATCCGAGGCAGATACCGCCCAGGGCATAACACAAAGGAAAAGCACCGAGTTCTTCGTAGGGCAATTGCAAAAAGACTAAGGCGCCGAGTAATGCGTAGGTGAGGACAATATAGGCACTGTTTATCTTTAAATTATTTAGTGCCGTTTGACGGTAGTTTTTACGGAAAAATGTTTCGATAAAACGTGGGAATGTTAGAAAGTAAAAGCCGGACATGAGGATGTCTGTGATCTCGCCTTTTAGTGCAGGATCAGTAACAGGAGAAGAGGTTCCTGTATTAGGCAAAGGCATCCTAAGGTGTGCTCCATGACTTATTCTTATTAAGGGTAACCTTAGCGTGAGTATCGTGGGTACGCGAGTGAACCTGACCTAAAAAAAACATTTGTCTAAAAAGGCTGTTTAATATGAGTTAATAGTTCTTGACGGGAAGCGCAGGCGGGTAAATTGAAAGCTTGAGATTAAGACGTGAGCAAAAAAGTTTAGAAGGATGCTGCACGTTTAATGGTGTGTTTGTTTTTTTCCGCTTCGGCACTGGATAGTGCTGGTAGGCTAGCGGTGATGCTGTCTGCGCAATCTGGGTGGCTGAGATGAATGGTGCGCGTTTTGTAAAAGTGCCACCATTTTCGATTGCTGTCACTAACAACTAATACTGTGGGTTTTAGGCGAGCGTTGTTTTCTTGGTTAACAACAACTGCGGTTCGGTTATTGTTAAGGCGTACGATTGAACCTGAAGGATATAGGCCGATAGCTTGGATGAATTCGTTAACCAGGTGGCTATCAAACAAGACATTTCTCTGTCGATATAGCTCTCGGATTGCATCGGTTGATGCATAAGGGGCGTCGCGGAAGTCATGGCTGGTGAGGTTTTCATAGTAATCAGCAATACCGACGAGCTGGGCTAGAAAAGGGGTTTTTCTGCCTGCGCTGCCACGAGGAAACCCCGAGCCATCGTAACGTTCCAAATGATAGGAGACGATTTTAATAATGCGGCTGTTAATATTTCCACTTGAGCGTAATAGTTTGACGCCATTAACCAGGGAGCGTTTAAAGATTTCTTCAACTTGTGGTGAGGGGGTTCCTTGGGAGATCAGCAAGTCTTTTGGCATGGTGGTATAGCCGAGTTTGCATAACAGCGCAGCAACGGCGACATCGGATAATGCATCACGAGAGATGTCTAAGTGGCGTCCAGTGAGGACTGCCCAAGTGGCTACTCGAATTGAGTAGTTTAATAAATTCTGATGATGATTATCGACGTGAATTAAATAAGCAAATGCATCCGGGTTTCTGATAATGCTATCAACTAGGTCATGCGTTGCAGAACGAAGTTGATCGATTCTTAAGCGACCACTGCTTGCCATTTGTCGAATGACGCGTGAGATTTTATCTTGGATGCGTTTACGTGCTTTTTTCGCAGATTTAATTTCTTTTTGGATGGGAGTAGTGGATTTATACGGGTATGGGTTCTGAATGGTGCGGATTTTGAGGTTAATAACTTCGCGACCGATGACAAGGTCATCTTTTTGATCATAAGCCCCAGCAACATGTGTTATATCTCGAATATCTACTGTGCTGTTGAGCCGGGATTTTTGTACATCAATCCAAACAACATCACAAAGTGCCCGTAGAGTATCGATTTGCTGTCGATTACATATATGAAAGCCCTGAATAGGAAAGGGGGTTTCTGCCCAAGGACGATCCGTTCCCGACACAAACATGCCGATCTGTAATACATCAACGGAGACTTTTTTGCTTTGTACCGGCATTAAGTTAAGTAACTTGCTAAAGGCTATCTTCAGATAGCGTTATAATTATTTTTATATGAACAATGTTACGGGTTAATTATTTGATGCTTTAACCATGTTCTTGAAAAAAGTGTGATCCAGTTAATGAATTTTATATGATTAGAGGCATTTGTGTCAGTAGGTCTGAGTGAAAAATGATCAATGCAGGTGTGTTTTCTGTTAGCTTTTGTAACTGAAGGGCGATATACACTGTTTGTGTGTTATAGATCTATTAGTTTGGGTGTGGCTTGGGTGTAGTTTAGTGAATGGGTGGCTTCTGATTTAAGGGGTTAGGCTTGAAAAGAAGAAAATGTAACGCATATCTATTTAACACGTTTGTTAATTGAGCCATAAAAAGAGGATGACATGGAAAAGCCAAATGTTTCTGCAGTATTAAGTTTTTTACTTCCTGGCTTGGGGCAGCTCTACAATGGTTTTTTCTTAAGGGCTATTTTTTGGTTTATTCTTACACCAGGTTTATGGATAGGGTCTGGGGGAATGTTGGGATGGATCTGTCATATTGTTGCTGCGTACACGGC
The DNA here is from genome assembly GCA_913063495.1 of uncultured Gammaproteobacteria bacterium. Taxonomy (GTDB): domain Bacteria; phylum Pseudomonadota; class Gammaproteobacteria; order Pseudomonadales; family Ketobacteraceae; genus 42-54-T18. Next base: position 4,404 of record CAJXXT010000033.1, read on the forward strand.
TTATTCGAAAGCTAAAGAGCAAAAAGCATGGGACAGGGAAGACTTTTAAACGGGGGATAGCAAAAGAGGATAGTAAAAGGAGTTGGTCTCCCTCAGGTCAATGCTAAGAATGTTATAAATTTATAATTCGCTCAGCATTGACCCGAGAGAGTGGGCGCATCATAAGTAAACTTTAGTTGAGTTGCCAGCATTTCTTTGCTTAATTGGCATAGAGTAGGTTTTCATATGCTAGGCTGAGTAAGATTCGTACGCAGCTGCACTTAATATAATCAACCCACCGAATAGCGTTGAAATGCTAGGTTGTTCGCTAAGCACCCAAAAGGCAAATAACGTACCGTAAAGCGGTTGTAAGCTGGCAATTAAACCGACAGATTTGGCTTTGAGGTGACGTAAGCTGCTGGCAAATAAGCTATGAGGTAGGGCTGTGAATATACTTGCTAATACTAGAAGCAGTAGCCATTGATGTGTTGTGATATTGGTTATCGGCATAGAAATAAAGGGTAGGGCGACGATTCCAGCAAAAAAGCTTTGATAGAGCATGGATGTTACACCGCCATACTGTGACAAGTAGTGCTTTTGAAGAACGTTACGTAAACTGAAAAAAAACGCAGAAAAACCCCCCCAGAATATGCCAATGGTTATGCTATTGCTGATCGAGAAATCGGGTACGATTAATGCCACACCGACAAGCATGATGAGCCCACAAAAAACGTCTTTGGTTTTTGGTTTGTCCCCGTGAAAAAGGGGTTCAATAAACACTGTCATTACAGGGTAGGTGAATAGAGCAATCATACCTACCGCGACACCAGAGACTTGCATGGAATAAAAATACGATACCCAGTGAATACCTAGTAAGAATCCGAGACCTATCATGAGCGCTAAATGTTGGAGATTGTGGATTCGGATTGTTCCGCGTGTTACCCCAAGGATGGTAAATAGTGTGGCTGCTGCAAGTATGCCTCGATAGGCGATAATGTCGATGGCGGGTAATTCAACCAGCTTTGAGAATAAACCGGTTACGCCTAAGAAAAGTATCGCAACGTGAACAGATAATAAACTACGTTTGCGGTCATCCATCGTTGTTTGCCTCCGGTATACTTCTAGAGGGCGTTTCTAATAGCTGATAGTGCGTTTTGTTAATATCAAATGAAGGGATGACGGCAAATAGATAGGCGCAAAAAATACCCACTCCTGAGGCGATCACAAGAGACTTGGGTGATGCTGATTTTTGGGTGTAGGGGCGAATGTTTTTTTGTTGAAGTAACCCATAAAACAACGAAAGTATCATAATGCCAAGGAAGGTTCCCGCAACGATGTCTGATACCCAGTGTACCCCGAGATAAAGTCGAGAGCAGGCAACGAGTACACAAATAGTCGTACTAGCCCATATGCCGCGTTTATAGGTTTGCGCTGACAGGTTGTTTCGTGCGAATAAAAGTAGCATGCCCATAAATACAATGATGATTGCTGTATGCCCACTGGGAAAAGAGAGCGAGGCGGGAGGTTGCTGCACTATTGCGGGTCGGGTGAATGCGATAACGTTTTTTAGCCAAGAGATACTGAGCTGTCCCATCAGTGCAGCGCTTATCCAAATGGCTGTTAGAGCGTAATGGCGCTGCAGGAAGAGTGATAATGTAATTGTTGTTGCCCAAATTGCCATAGGCATCCAGTAGCCTAATAACGTTATCGCAATAAAAAAGCTATCAAGAGCGGGCAGGTGTAGCGCGGTGAATGTTTTTAGCCCCCATGTGTCTATTGATGTGAAGTAACCGTTCTTAGTAAGCAAGTATGTACAAAGTAATAATGAGGTAGAAGTAGCAAAGAGTAGAATTGCGGTGTGTAGCCGGAGGTTGCCGCTATGTGAACGGCTATGTAAAAGGGTGTGCAAACGTTTTTGGTACATGGATAGGCATGTACTGATTAGCCAGGGGGTTAACAGTAGGCCCGCAAGTAAGAAAAAATGTTGCTGTTGTACCAGCTGCTGGTTTTCTGCCGCAGCACCAATAAAGTATCCCGGTAGCAAATAGAAGGGGGACCACGCAAGCGCGGATAAGATGTTGATGCTGTAGAAACGTATGGCAGGCATTTCTAACATGCCTGCGACCAAAGGCATTACTGGGCGAATGGGACCAATAAAGCGACCAATAATAATGCTGGCGATACCGTACTTTTTAAAAAAATCTTCCCCTTTTGTTATCCAGTCTGGGTGTTTGTTAAAAGGCGGTAGCTGTATTATTTTTTCGTGAGAATAGCGCCCGAGGAGATAACTCAGGCCATCCCCGAGGATAGCGCCCAGAAAACCTGCGGTTAATACTCCCCATATATTAATAGAGGCGCTGCCTGCGGCGATAGCAGCAGCGAATAATAAGGCCACCCCCGGTATTATGATACCCACGAGCGCTAGTGATTCAAAAAACGCAAGGAGAGCGATGGCGAGCATAATCCATTGTTGATGCTCGCCGAACCATTGGGTGAGTTCAGTCATTGTGTGTTGTCGAAAGAGAGGGGCTAAGGGATTTTGGAGGAGGTGTTCACTCGGTGTTTTTAAGCGATTCTTTGTGAATGACGTTTACATCCTTGCCTTGGGATTGTAAATCTGCGTGATAAGAGCTTCTTACTAATGGGCCACTTGCCACGTTTTCAAACCCAAGATTGTCACCGAAGGCTTTAAATTCTTCGAATACATTGGGGTGAACAAAACGTTTAACCGGCGAGTGTTCTCTGCTGGGTTGCAGGTATTGACCAATCGTGATCATGTCGACGTTATGTTTACTCAAGTCCGTCAGAACTTCTAACACCTCTTCGTCGGTTTCTCCTAAGCCCACCATGATACCGGATTTAGTTGATACTGAAGGTACGCGTTCTTTATAGCGTTTTAATAAATCTAAGGACCATTGGTAATCTGACCCAGGGCGAACCTCTTTGTACAGGCGAGGGACATTTTCAAGGTTATGGTTGAACACATCAGGAGGAGATTGTTCAAGAATGTCTAATGCAACATCCATACGACCACGAAAATCGGGCACTAATACTTCAATTTTTGTATTTGGGGAGCTCTCGCGGATGGCATCAATGCAGTCGGCGTAATGTTGAGCGCCACCATCTCGTAGGTCATCCCTGTCGACAGATGTGATCACTACGTATTTTAAATTAAGGGCTTTAACCGATTCCGCTAGGTGTTTCGGCTCATCTTTATCTAAGGGGTTTGGTCGGCCGTGGGCAACATCACAGAAAGGGCAGCGTCGTGTACAGATGTCACCCATAATCATAAAGGTTGCAGTGCCGCCGCCAAAACATTCCGGTAGGTTTGGGCAGGATGCCTCTTCGCAGACAGTGTGTAGCTTTTGCTTGCGCAGCAGGTCTTTTACCCGCTTTACTTCACCATTAGCAGGAATACGAACTCGAATCCAATCAGGCTTACGAGGTAATTCTGTTGTGGGGATAACTTTAATGGGGATACGTGCAACTTTTTCGGCACCACGTAATTTTTCGCCCTGAACGGCTTTAGGGGCTCTGTCTCTACGAGATTCCGTTTTTTTGTCTGTCATGGTATTTCCAGCGGTTCTGTCAAAATATGCGCACTAGTATACCCCAGATCGGTTTGCAGTTGACTTTGGAGTTGTTGCAGAATGGTACCAAAGTGTGGTTTTTTAACAAAGTCACTGACTTGGCACATTTCAAGCCCTTGGTAACCGCAGGGGTTTATCCGATGAAAAGGCTCTAAATCCATGTCGATGTTAAGGGCTAAGCCGTGGAAAGAGCAGCCCTTACGAATACGTAGGCCTAATGATGCGATCTTTTTGCCATTTGCGTATACACCCGGAGCATCTTTCTTTGGGGCCGCTTCAATGCCTTGTTGCTTTAGCGTGGCAACGATTGCATTTTCAATGAGAGTGACTAAAGCTCGAGCCCCTAGCTTTCTGCGTTTGATGTTGACCATCAAGTATACGACGAGCTGCCCGGGCCCGTGATAAGTGACCTGGCCTCCACGATCAACTTGAATGACGGGGATATCCCCCGGTGAGAGTACGTGCTCTGCCTTACCTGCTTGCCCTTGGGTGAATACCTTTGAGTGCTGTAAAAACCACAGCTCATCGGTGGTATCGTTGGTGCGAGTATCAGTAAGGTGTTGCATTGCATGCCAGCAGGGTACGTAATCAATAGTACCTAATTGGCGAATGATGAGTTGTTGATCAAGATGTGACATTGAGAGACTCATAACAGGCAGTTAGGAGAGATGGCTGGTTTGGTTAAACGGTTTGGTTAAACGGTTTGGTTAAACGGCTTAGTCAAACAGTTCGATTAAAGCGTACAATAAACCTCGGTGCGTTTATCTAGGGCAATATAGATGGCTTCAAGTTGCTGCTTATCTTCAACCTGAACATACGCTGTAACGGATAAGTACTTGCCTGAGCTACTGTTTTTAACCGTGATACGGGTTTCATCAAAGTCTGGGGCGTGAATTCTAATAACTTCAACAACGACCTCGGAAAGAGGGTGTTGTGATAGACCCATAACTTTAAAATTGTGCTCGCAGGGGAATTCCCATAGAGACTCGTTGATACCATTACTCATAACATTACTCAGGGTAGAAGCTAAATATAAAAACTAAATATTTAATATAGAAGCGATTGCTAGACGCTATTCATTGTTAACAGTAACCCCTGCTAACAATGAATAGCGTCTATTCTACTCAAAAGTAGGTGTAATGGCTATTTAACCGAGAAAATGTGGCGGACGCCTTACTGAATAAGGCCGGTAAAGAAGAGCAGAATCATATGCCAAATACGAGTGATAAAGCCGGCTTCTTCAACATTTTCCAGAGAAGCTAAAGGCGATTCGTGAATCACTTTCCCATCAAGGAGCAACTTGATTGATCCGACTTCTTGACCCGCGCTAAGAGGCGCGCGTATTTCACTTGGGAAGTCTAATTCTGCCTTAATGTCTTTTTCTGCCCCGCGAGGAATGGTTAGCCAAATATCATCAATGGTGCCTAATTTTACGGTGTCGGTATCTCCCATCCAAAGGTTCGGGCTAACAAGAGCCTCTTGGGCGCTGTAACTTTTAACGGTCTCAAAAAAGCGGAAGCCGTAAGTGAGTAATTTTTGGCTTTCCGCCGCACGAGCATCAATACTTTTGGTTCCCATGACCACGGAGATTAGGCGCATGCCATTTCGTTTGGCTGATGCCACTAGGCAGTAGCCTGCAGCGTTAGTATGGCCTGTTTTTAATCCATCGACACTGCTGTCGCGCCATAACAACTTGTTGCGGTTGGGTTGGCGAATGTTGTTGTAGGTGAATTCTTTTTCCGCATAGAGGTTGTAGTGATCGGGGTGGTCGTAAATAATAGCGCGAGCGAGCTTTGATAGGTCGCTCGCAGTGGTGTAATGATCATTTGCGGGCCAGCCTGTGGCATTCATAAAGTGGCTATTGTTCATGCCTAGGGTTATCGCAGTTTGGTTCATAAGGTCTGCAAAAGCATCTTCGCTACCAGCGACGTGCTCAGAAACTGCGATGCTCGCATCGTTGCCTGATTGAATGATAACGCCTTTCAGCAAATCCTCTAATTGAACCCGAGTACCTTCCCGGATGTACATTTTTGAGCCGCCTTTACGCCAGGCTTTTTTACTGATGAGTACATCATCAGTTAATGCTATGTTGCCGGTATCAATTTGTTCCGCAGCAATGTAGCTGGTCATCATTTTTGTAAGGCTGGCAGGAGGAAGCATTTCATCGGCATTGTTTTCAACAATAACGTGGCCGCTTTGAGCATCGATGAGTATCCAGCTCTTAGCGGCTAGATTGGGCGATTGTGGTATTAGGCGCGGAGCACTAACGGCCAGCGTTGCAAAAAGGCTGAATGCCGTGGTGACACAAAATAGTGCCGCTTTTAGATAACTAGATATGTTCAAAGGAGTTGTTGTTCTCATTCCTGTCTCGGGCCTCGTCCGTAGCATGTAGATTGCGGTGTGCATCATAGCATTATTCATTGGCGGTGAATAATGAGCGGGTTGCCCATTTTTTGATGTTTAATTTGTTCACTTACTAGGATAGCGCTCATTTCATCTTTGAAGGGGCCTATCCGTACGCGGTGGATTTGCGTTTCGTTCTCACCAAAGCCACTGCGGCTACTGTTTATGCTGGTTGGTTTTTTGATTGTGGATTTTAGTTTTTGTTCCAATTCCTGGGCTGTTGTTAATTGAGAAAAAGCAGCAACTTGTAAATAGATTTGGTGTTCAATTGGTGTTGGTTGAGTATTTGTTTCGGTAAGGGAGGTGTCAGCAATACCTACAGGCAAGTTTGTATTGCTGTCTGTTTGATTTGGTGGTGTCGCTAGGGTTGTCTGGGCTTGCCGGGGGAGTTCGTAAGGGTTAATAAACTCTACGCGAACCCGAGCGGTGCCTTTGTCCATGTAACCTAGCTTGCTGGCGGCTGCGTACGAAAGGTCAATGATCCTGTCATCGTGGAATGGTCCGCGATCGTTGACCTTAACAACAATTTCCCTGTTATTTTCAAGGTTGGTGACGCGGACATAGGAAGGCAGAGGCAAGCTTTTGTGTGCTGCGGTCATTGCGTAGGGGTCATAAGGTTCAAAGCTGGAGGTCTTTCTGCCTGCAAACTTTTCGCCATACCATGAACCGATACCATCTTGTTTGTAGCCTACGGCTGATTTCATCACACGGTAGGTTTTGCCAAGCACCTTATAAGGGCTGTGATTTCCATAGCGTGCTCGTGCTTCAATTTTAGGTATTGCATCGGGTATTTGAGAGATGTCTTGAATGTTTTTTGGTGGGCCGTCTTTGGGCTCCGTTATCGTGGGCAGTGTAGCGGGTTTATGTAACGAGCAGCCCGCTGTGACGATAATGAGAGTGGCGATAACGGCAGATAAGGTGCGTTTAGCTGTTGGAGTATTCAATGTTTTGTTTTGGTCTCGTTTTCTTTTGAATGGATTGCTTTAACTATTTTGATAGCTATTTGATTTTGGTTTTTAGGGTCTCGCTTAATTGGTAGACTGCCATCGCGTAAAGTTTACTGTGGTTGTAGCGAGTAATAACGTAAAAGTTATTTAACCCTATCCAATATTCGTTACCTTGTTTACCTTTTAAACGCATGGCGGTTGCCTTTAGGCCTTTGTCATAGGCCTTGTCTCCGAGCAAACCTGCGTTATTGATGTCTTCAATAGTTAGGGATGGCTTTAAACCTTGGTTAACGAAGTCATCAAGATCACTCTCTTTCCCGTTTGCTTTTAGAAAACGAGCGGGGCTGGTGATCGGAGCATTGGCGACCCAGCCATGCTCGCTAAAGTAATTGGCAACACTACCAATGGCGTCAACAGGGTTGTTAATCAGATCAATGACATCGTCATTGTCAAAATCAACGGCATAATGGCGATAGCTGCTTGGAATAAATTGTGGAAACCCCATTGCACCTGCATAAGAGCCGGTGGTCGCTTTTAGGTCAATGCCGGCTTCTTTTCCAAGAAGTAGGTATTGACGTAATTGTTTGGTGAAAAATTTTGAGCGTGGAGGGTAGTCAAAGGCTAGCGTTGATAGGGCGTCGATAACCCGGTAGCTGCCTTTGTTACCGCCATAGCGTGTTTCTACACCAATAATGGCAAGAATGATCTCAGGAGGTACGCCGTATTTATCGTTGGCTTGTTTAAACGTCGATTTGTGTTTTTTGTAAAACGCGAGACCTTTTTCAGCCCGTTTTTTGCCAAGAAATATATCTTGATATTTTGCCCAGGTAAGGCGCTTTTCAGCCGGTCTTGCAATGGCTTTTAGGATACTATCTTTGCGTTCGGCATCATCGAAGAGATCCAGAATAGTTTGTTTATCATGGCCGTCCTCTTTGACGACGGTGTTAAGGAATGCGGTAAACTTGTCGTGCTGTAGGTAATCGTTTTTTGATGTTGCGTTAGCGTTAGCGTTAAACGTTAGCACGCTGATGAGAGGGGCAACCAGAGTTGCAATGAACATACGTTGTATTAATCGAGTGGATCGAAAGGTAGTTGGCATAAGTTGTTTGTTTTTCCATTGTAATGCAGGTGTGCAAAATGTATTTATGCACCTATCTTAGAAAATTAATTCCAAAATTGCAGCATGAATTCTTTATGAGTGCTCCTTTTTTACAAAAGAACGAAATAATAGGAATTAGCGGGGTAGTCATTTATTATCGGGACAGCAACTTTCGGTGTGTTTGTACTGACATTAAAATGCCAAAGCCCGCAAATAGCGTCACGATGGAGGTTCCCCCGTAGCTGACAAAAGGTAGGGGGACACCAACTACAGGTAGTAGCCCGCTTACCATGCCTATGTTGACGAAAATATACACAAAAAATGTTAGGGTTATACTGCCTGCTAATAATCGAGAATAAGTGTCCTGTGCATTCATAGCAATATAAATACCTCGGCCAATAATGGCGAAGTAAAGTATTAAGAGTGTACAAACACCGACTAAGCCAAACTCTTCAGCCAATACCGCAATGATAAAATCAGTATGGCTTTCAGGTAAAAAATCGAGATGGGCTTGGGTGCCGTTAAGCCAGCCTTTGCCATTTAAGCCACCAGAACCTATCGCGGTTTTGGATTGAATGATATTCCATCCAGTGCCCCAAGGGTCTCTTTCTGGGTCTAGAAAGGTAAGCACACGCTGTTTTTGATAATCACGCATTAAGAACCAGGCCCCAGTGGCGATAGGGATTAGTGATACCGCAAATCCGCCAATAACGCGCCAACGCAAACCGGAAAGGAATAAGGCAAAAATACCAGAGCTGGCGATTAACAGCGATGTACCTAGATCCGGTTGTTTAGCAATAAGTAGTGTAGGGATTAAAATTAAAATGCAGGAGGCAACGACGGGTTTCCATTGAGGGGGAAGGGCGCGTTCAGCGAGATACCATGACACCATCATGGGTACGATAAGTTTCATGACCTCCGAGGGCTGAAAGCGAGTTCCGCCTGGCAGAGGTAGCCAACGCTGAGCTCCCTTGGCCTGTGTACCCAACACTAAAACGCCAATTAATAACCCAATGCCGATAACGTATAACCATGGACTCCAGCGTTTGTAGCTACTTGGTGATATTTGAGCCATAACCATCATAACTACAAGGCCAATAACAATACGCGTTAGTTGCCGCATAACCATTGGCATGCTTTCACCGCTGGCACTGTATAGAACAAAAAGTCCGGCCGTTAGTAATAAGAATACCCCGCCAAGTAGCGATGCATCCAGGTGCACGGCTTGTAGCAAGCTGGTACGACGGGTAACGGGAGAACCATGGCTGCGAAATTGGCGTTGAAAGTCATTTCTTATCATGGTTTTTCTTGGCTCGATGGCGTGGCGTTGGCATTCGCCAATTGAGGTAATAAATAGGCGTCAATCATTGCTCGTGCAACGGGGCCCGCGTTGGTGCCGCCACCACCACCGTTTTCGATAATAACAGCGACAGCAATTTTGGGGTTTTCAATCGGAGCGAAAGCAATAAATAATGCATGATCTCTATGCCATTCTGAGATTTTGCTGGCATCGTATTTTTCATCTTGCTTGATGGTAAATACTTGAGCTGTTCCAGATTTACCGGCCATTTTGTACTGAATGCCTTTGGAAAGTTTGTAGGCCGTCCCGCGAGGGTTGTGAACGACCTTTTCCATGCTTGCAATGGCTTTTGTCCAATTTAAGGGGTCTGTAAGAACAATGTCATTACTTTTTTCAGGAGTTGGCAGGTCTTCGATATACCCGTCAGTTTCTATGGATTGCACCATGCGAGGTGCGATGTTTTTCCCTCGGTTAGCGAGGACTGCTGTACTGACAGCAAGCTGCAATGGTGTGGCGAGCATATACCCTTGGCCGATACCTGCAATCAGTGTCTCACCAGGGTACCAAGGTTGGCTTTTTGTGGCTTTTTTCCAAAAACGAGAAGGGAGAATACCTGGTTTTTCGCTGACTAGATCGATATTTGTTCGTGTGCCAAAGCCAAAAGGGGCCATAAAATCATGGATGTTATCAATACCAAGGTTATGGGCAAGTTCATAAAAATAGGTGTCGCAAGAGCGCATAATGGCTTTGCTCAAGTTTACCATTCCATGGCCATATTTTTTCCAGTCGCGATACAGATGATCGTCATTTTCCAGTTTGTACCAACCTGGATCGTAAATTGTTCGCTCCCAATTAGTGGTGCCTTTTTCGACACCGGCAATAGCAACTATTGGCTTGATGGTAGAACCTGGAGGGTACTGGCCTTGAATGCCTCGATTAAACAATGGGCGGGCGCGTGATTCTTGCAGGTCTTTATAGGATTTATAATCTATCCCTGTAACAAACAGGTTTGCATCGAAGGCTGGCATGCTGGCAAAGGCTAAAATACCCCCGGTGTTAGGGTCTATTGCAATGGCTGCGCCGCGTCGATCCCCGATAGCTTTGATGGCGGCTTGTTGTGTTGCCCAATCTAAATAGAGGTGTAAATTGTCTCCAGGGGTAGGCGCTTCACGGTCTAATACGCGAGTGATTTTTCCTCGCGCATTGGTTTCAACGGTTTGGAAGCCAACTTGACCGTGGAGTTGGTTTTCATAAAAACGCTCTACGCCCGTTTTACCGATATGTTCGGTAGCGCTGTAGTTGTTAGCATTAACTTTTTTCAGTTCTCGTTCGTTGATTCGGCCAACGTAGCCAATAGTATGAGCAAGTGCACTTTTGTGTGGGTAGCTGCGCACTAACGATGCCTCAATACTTACTCCTGGCATGTTATGTAAATTCACAGAGAGTTTGGCGATTTCCTCTTCGTTTAGGCGGTAGCGTAGCGGCACTTCACTGAAGGGGCGGCGGCGTTGGGATAGGCGTTTTTTAAAACGCTTGGCAGTACCTTCTTTCAGAGTAATTAAATTGCCAATGCTTTCTATTGTTTGATCAATATCCCCCGCCAACTCTTTAATAATACTGACGGAATAGGTGGGTTGATTGTCTGCTAGCAAAACACCGTTGCGATCAAAAATGAGGCCTCGGTTAGGGGCGATGGGGTGCTTGCTGATACGGTTGCTATCGGCTTTGGTTCTGTAAGTCTCGTGTTGATATATTTGTAAATAAAATAAGCGAATCACAAGAATTAGCATTGCTACTAAGACAATGACTGTTGCAACCAGGGCTCTAAATCTAAAAATACGTGTTTCGCGATAATGGTCTTTGAAAGTAGCAGGTTTGGCCATAGAACACTTATAAGTAGAGGGCGTCGTAAGAGTAAAAGACGTTTACCGGTGGTAGGGGTGGCCTTTTATGACACTCCAGCAGCGGTAAAGTTGCTCCGCAAGCATAACACGCACAAAGGGGTGGGGAAGGGTTAAATCAGATAGTGACCACTTTTCGTCGGCACGTTGTAGGCATTCTTGGGATAAGCCTTCTGGTCCACCAATAAATATCGAGATATGCTGTCCTTGCGGGAGTAATTCCTGTAATCGACCTGCCATCTTTTCCGTAGTTTGACGTTTGCCGAGAACATCCAAGGCAATAACGCGATCGTTATTACCTACTGCCGCAAGCATTTGTTCGCCTTCTTTGTCGGTGATGCGTTGAACGTCGGCGTTTTTACTGCGCTTGCCCGCTGGGATTTCATGCAGCTCAAGTAGAATATCTTGATTGAGCCGCTTTTGATATTCTTTGAAACCTTCGTTTACCCAACTCGGCATTTTAGTGCCAACGGCAATAAGCTTAATTCGCATTGTGGGTTATTCGGTTGAGTCGTTTTTGCCACCCTCTGGTGTCATTGTCCAGAGCTTTTCTAAGTCATAAAATTTACGGGTATCAGGCGTCATGAGGTGTACTATGACATCAAACATGTCAACCAGTACCCAGTCAGACCCAGGTTCACCTTCCATGTTTGATTTTATACCTGCTGCTTTTGCGTCTAGATAGACATTTTCAGCTACAGCGCCGATGTGGCGTTTGGATGTGCCGCTTGCGACAATCATGTAGTCGGCCATGCTGGTGAGAGGTTTAACATCAAGGACAACAATGTCTTTTGCCTTCATGTTTTCAAGTGATTCTATTACGGTTTGCTTTATGTGTTCGATGTTATCTGTCATGTGTTACGGGCCTATCATGAAAAGTTAATGCCAGCCGTAAAGCTGATGCAATTTAATGTAATGCCATACGGTATCAGGAAGTAAAAAGCGCGGTTCAAAACCTTGCTGTATATCTTCGCGCAACTGTGTGGCTGAAATATCTAATGCTGTTGTGTTATGTACATGAATATTACCCGCTGGGCAGGTTAGCAAATCATGAGGTTGCTCTGCTCGACGCTTTTGTAGCAGAGCGTATTCATCGGAGTCTGTTTCCGGCGGCTTTGACCCGGGGCGGTGTGCAACCCATAGATGACACAAGTTTAGTATGTCTTGCCAGCGGTGCCAGCGGCAAAATAGCCGAAATGCATCCATTCCCATTACAAATATAAGCGGTGTATCGTTTGATGTTTGATCTCGCAAATGTTGCAGGGTTTCTACGGTATAAGATGCCGAGTGTTTTTCGATTTCCCAATCGTTTACATGAAAGCTGGGAGTTTCTGCACAAGCCAGTCGCGCCATTTGGATACGGTGGGCTGCGTTACTGGATGGTGTGTCGCGGTGTGGAGGTAAATGGCAAGGCATAATCTCCATCTGTGCTAACCCGAGCAGCGTATTGGCTTCCCACGCCAACCGCATATGACCTAAATGAATGGGGTCAAAGGTTCCACCCATTAGGCCAATAGCTTGTGTTTTTTGTGCGTTATTGGGTTGTTGCATTGGAATCGTCACAGGTTCGGTTTACAGGCGGATATGACCGTCACCTAATACAATGTATTTCTGTGTCGTGAGGCCTTCTAGTCCAACAGGCCCGCGAGCATGTAACTTATCGGTTGAGATGCCAATTTCTGCACCCAGGCCATATTCAAAGCCGTCAGCAAAACGTGTGGAGGCATTTACCATAACGGAACTTGAATCAACTTCACGGAGAAATCGTTGTGCCAAGGTGTAGTTTTCGGTAACGATGGTCTCGGTGTGTTCTGAGCTGTGTTGGCTAATGTGATCCATTGCCTCATCAATGCCAGCGACAACTTTAATAGAGAGGATGGGAGCAAGGTATTCTGTGTCCCAATCTTCTTCAGTAGCTGTTATGGCGTTGTTAACGATAGTCAGTGTTTTTTCACAGCCTCGCAGTTCCACACCTTTTGCTTGATATTGTTCCGCTAGCGTTGGTAGCAATTCTGTTGCAACGGACTCTGCAATCAATAAGGTTTCCATTGTGTTACAGGTGCCGTAGCGTTGGGTTTTGGCATTCACTGCGATGTTGATAGCTTTTTCCTTATCCGCCGCATCATCTATATAGACGTGACAGATGCCGTCCAAATGTTTGATCACAGGAACTTTGGAGTCGTTGCTAATACGCTCGATCAGTCCTTTGCCACCACGGGGGATAATGACATCAACAAACTCAGGCATGGTAATGAGTTCGCCCACCGCTGCACGGTCGGTTGTTTCTATTACTTGAACGGCTGAGGTAGGTAGCCCTGCTTTTTCCAAACCGATACGAATGCATTCTGCTACTGCTTGGTTAGAGTTGATAGCTTCTGACCCGCCACGCAAGATGGTTGCGTTGCCGGATTTCAGGCAAAGGCTAGCTGCTTCAACAGTAACATTTGGGCGAGATTCGTAAATTATGCCTATAACACCTAGGGGAACGCGCATCTTTCCGACTTGAATACCGCTGGGTTGGTAAGTAAGGTCGGTGACTGCACCAATAGGATCGGGAAGTTTGGCTACTTGCTGTAGCCCTTCAATCATGCCATCAATACCTTTTGACGTCAGCTCAAGGCGATCCAGTAACGCAGGCTCTAAGCCATTCTTTTTGCCGCTTTCAAGATCGATCTGATTGGCTGCAATCAGCTTGTCACGGGAGTTTTCAATGGCATCAGCCATAGCCAAAAGAGCTGTGTTTTTAGTACCAGTACCGGCTTTGCCGATAGCTCGTGACGCAGCACGAGCCTGTTGGCCGATAGTGGCCATATACGCTTTAACGTCCATTCCTAAATTGCCTTTGCGAGAGCTTGCGCGGGAGGTGTTCCCGAAAAGGGCGGATTATACCTGTTTTAGGGGGCTGGCGTCATGTTTCGTTTGCACTCTGTTTGCGACGGCCTTTTTGGCTCCGCTGCCTCGATTTGAGCGCGTAAACGTAGCCTTGCCGCCCATCGTCAAAGCTTGCTTTTGATTTTGTGCCGCTAAGGTGGTTTTTTTAGGTTAAACCTTAGCTTCCACTACCCTAACCACCGATTCCGATTTGCACTCAGGAATTGGGAGTTTCCCATAATAATCTTCCGGTTGATGTACGGTGGTTTCTGAGAAGCCACACCCTTGGAAGCCCTCAAAGATTTCTTTATTTGTCCCGTAATGTAAATTCACATCAGCTCGTGCGACACCGCTTAGAAAAAATTTGGCAACACGTACGTATTTGTATGATGACGCATGGGGTAATCTGGGCATAAGGTCGGTGATGTACCATGCTTTTGGAAAGACTGTTGCCAGGCTTTGCATATTTCGCCAAACCCCTGAAATAGTACCTAAGTCAAAATAATTGATTAAACCTTCTGTAATGATGATTGTGGGCTTAGAAGTATCGAGAACTTCTTGTAGAACGTAATCTAGTCCTGACGGAGCGCCGGATTCGAAAAAGTTGCAGGTGATCACTTCATGATTCGGAGTAAGAGCATCCTCATTTCGTAGTAGCTCTTTTTTACGTGAAGCCATGCCAGGTAAGTCCGCTTCAACGTAACGTAACTCAGGATACTCTCTGCTAAACAGGTAACCCCTTGGTGACAAGCCACTCGCAATTTCTAAAATCTGAGAGACGCCTTCATTTTCAATTAAATGTCGGATGCGGTGATCCATAATGACGTGTCGTTGCAGTAATAAATCTCGTAAATTTACTCCGACAACTTTGTCGGCAAAATATTCAAGGGGTTGTAGTACTCGAAAAAGAGCGTTGCTTTTTGCGGAGGTAAAAAACTTTGCAGACATTCCATTTTCATACCATACATGACCGGTATAAAGAGCTGTAAAGCTGATGTTAGATGAGTCCATAACAATTATTCCCCTGACACCAAAATGGTGTTGTTTGTGTGTTGAAAAGCAACTGCAATAATTGATTTTCCTGAGCATGGGCCTGCAACGCAATAGCCTGTATCTATTTCAAATAATGCGCCGTGATTTGAGCATTGAATATATTGTTCTTCTTTATCCAAAAAACGATTCGGTTGGTACTCAAGGTTTATCCCTATATGCGGGCAACGGTTTTTGTATACATAAAGCTGCGAGTCTTTTTGGATTACCACATATTGCTGGTTATTAAGAGTAATACCTTTTGTTGTTTTGTTTTCAAAACCTTCGGTTGAGCACAGCGTTTCTGAGTAAGATTGTTTTGACTCTTGTTCTTGTTCTTGTTCTTGTTCTGTTGATAGCGGTATTTTTATCATCGTTTAATTGCTGAAATAGATTGGCTCAAACCTGCGTGCCTGAAATAGCGTGTTTACCCATGCTATCAGACTTTGGGGTGTTTGCCATAAAAATATGGGCCTCATATTTTTATGATTATTTTTTGACGTATAGTGTCAGAATTCTTTCTTATTCAATTCTCTTCTTAAGGCGATAAAAATATCATAAAGCAGACACCTTGTTTGATGAAAAGCCTGGCGCTATGATCTTTTTATTAGCGTATTTACTTTGTGTTTGTTTTTTTCAAAGCGCTGATTAGGAGGCATTATGATTATTTCAGAAATGAGAACAAAATCAGTATCTTTGATACATAAACTCAAACCTACACAAAGTTCTGGTCGTTCACGACGTCGATCCTTGTGGCTTTTTTTGACGGGTGCCTTGGTGTTGTCATCGCAGGGTTTGCGACTTACATATCAACGCCTGTTGCAGCGATTTAAAAAGCAACAACCTAGTGTTAATAGGGATTCTCCCCCTTTTATCAATATAGCCAATACCGATGATGATTTGGTTGATGAAGGTTCACAGGCCGCCCCTAATATCTTTGAGCGTTTAATCATGAGAGGAACGCTCTCAGAAGGACCGTTAATTAGAGAGGAGTATGGAACAACGAATGAAATGGGAGAGCGGAATTCATTGGTTATACTGGCGACACGTTTTTATATACATATGCGTCGACTCTTCAAGGGAGTGAATATCGTTGTGAAGCAAGAGGCTGCAGAATACAGGGAACAAGCTTTGCGTTTGGGTGAGTTACGTGATGCGGTTAGGGCCAGGAAGTGGGCGAGAACGAAGAGCGTTACCAAGAATCGAATGGAGCTGAACATTAGGAATTTAAGGCATGGCTTTTGGGAAAGCTTAGGTTTAGTGGATAAAACAGAGTTGGCAATGTTACAAGTTGAGATTAGCCAACTAAAAAATAGCCTAGGATTGAGGGCTATAGCACCACTATCAGTAATAACAACCAATGATAGACGTCTAACTGATCGGCGAAAAGGTCATTTAACGGTCGCTTATGAGAGGAGGTCATTGCAGCGGCGTGCTTAGTGCTTGGAAGAACAATGGTTTGAAGAGAATGGTTTGAAAGTGTAATAAAAAAGCCCCGCATGATCATGAGGGGCTTTTGATTTGCTTGCTGTAAGAGGAAGGATTATCTTCCGACGATACCGCGAGCAATTACCTCTTTCATAATTTCTGATGAGCCAGCATAAATGGTTTGTATGCGAGCATCGCGATAGAATCGTGAGATTGGATATTCGTCTGTGTAACCATAGCCGCCAAATAGTTGTAGGCACTCGTTTACCATGCGAAGCTGCATTTCCGTGGAGGATAATTTCAGCATTGCCGCATCATCGACGGTCATTTCGTTACGCTCATACTTGCCCATGTACTTTTCTAACAACGCTCGACACATCTCTAGCTCGGTTTTACGTTCAGCAAGCTTGAATCGTGTGTTTTGGAATTGACCGATGGATTGGCCAAATGCCTTACGTTCTTGTACATATTCAGCGGTAAGATCCAGCGCGCCTTGAGCATGGCCGATAGCCTGAACAGCACAGCCCAAACGCTCACGAGGAAGCTCTTTCATAAGGTAAACAAAACCTTTACCTTCTTCACCTAATAACGCATTTGCCGGTAAGCGAACATTATCAAAAAACAGTTCAGCAGTATCGCTACTGTGTTGTCCCATTTTCTCAATTTTTGAACCGGTAGAATAACCTGCAAGAGATGTGTCAACGAGGAATAAAGAAATGCCTTTTGAACCTGCTGCAGGATCAGTCTTCGCACACACGATAACCATATCCGCGTGAATACCGTTGGTAATAAAGGTCTTGGAGCCGTTTAGTACGTACTCATCGCCATCTTTGATAGCCGTACTGCGCATACCCGCTAGGTCACTTCCTGCACCTGGCTCTGTCATGGCGATTGCACCGACCACGTCACCGGTCGCCATTTTTGGTAGCCATTGATCTTTTTGCTCTTCATTACCAATATTTAACACGTAAGGGGCAACGATATTAGCGTGAATATTATAACCAGTCGCTAAGCCGTGTAGCCCTAAGCGAGACATCTCTTCTTGAATCATCTGACAAACGTCGAAGCTTGCTTCTGCTGTGCCGTATTTTTCAGGAAAATCCACCAATAACAGACCTGCTTCACCCATGGTGTTCCACATTTCGCGAGGCATGATGTGGTCTTTTTCCCATTGCTCATAATGAGGGAGCACTTCTTGCTCTATAAAACGTAATACCATATCGCGGAATAAACCGACTTCTTCGTTTTTTTCTTCTGCTGTGCTCATTATGAGGGGCCCTTTTCTTTGTCGAGGATTAGAAAAGTCTCTATATCCTTATCAGTTAATGGCGAGATTTTCCTTATATTCGGCGATGGAGACAATGACGAATACAGCCAATAGTTACCATTTTCGGGCATGGTGTGTGAATTATAAGGGGTGTTTGGTACAATCTGCGTTAATAGCCCTAATTTATTATCAATAACGGACAGTCATGAGTCATGCCAAACGATAGCCTTAACGAGAGTCTCAATGAGAACTATACGGTCTCAAACTATTTTGCCAGAACACATCTAGCAAATACCGTACGTATCGGTGGGAACGAACAGGAAATTTTATCGTTTGCTGGGCTCACACGTGAAATCATTAAGGCTCCTAGGGCAAGAATCGCCCCACAGCAATTATCTGCCATTGTGAGGGCAAACTGGGCGTTGGGAAAAGATGAATTTATGGGGTTGGCTTCGCAGCGAGTTAAGGTCGGAGTGTTTCAGTTATTGGCTGAGCGTCTTATTTTGTGCCGAACGCTAGGGGACGCTTTGAAGGAGGCGGCCTATTTCTACAATTTGATTACTGACAGTATTCAGTTCACGTTGAATATAACGTCGGCACAGGCGGCCTTTGGTTTTACACTGCCCAATGCAAATAGAGAGAATGTGAGCTTTTTGGTGGAATTTTTATTGCTGATCTGGCATCGCTTTCCAAGTTGGCTTGTTGGGAAAGTTATTCCGTTGCAAGAGGTGCAGTTTGATTATGAAGAACCCTTGCACAGTGAGGAATATAGACTTATGTTTCCAAGTGTTTGTCGTTATCAATGTGATGGCAATGCGTTAGTTTTTGAGCATGCAGTAATGGAGTTACCCATTATGCAAACCTCAGCGGAGTTGCCGCATTATTTAGCTGAAATTCCATTGCCTTGGTTTCGTAAGCCAGACTTTCATGACAGCTTTACCGCTCAAGTGAATCGTTTCTTTGAGGATGGTTTTTTTCAGGAAGAAACAAGTTTGGATTTTATTGCAAAAAAAATGCATACAACATCGAGAACGTTACGACGAAAGTTGACAGCGGAAGGTAGTAGTTTTCAACAGCTAAAAGATAATAGCCGGCGAGATAACGCGATAAACCTCTTGGCGGATAATCGAATCAGTATTGCAGAAGTAGGGAGTCGAGTAGGCTTTACTGAAACGCCTGCATTTACCCGGGCGTTTAAACAGTGGACAGGGCTTTCGCCAGGAGCTTACCGTAAAGGGCTGTATAAACAGCACCTTGACGGGTAAACCCTGTTTTTCTAACCGTTTGCTGCGAAAGGGTTATGCTTTTTTCGCTTGAGAGATATCGTAACCAAAACGCCCTTTGCCACTACGAGCGTTAGTTTCACCCGCTTCAGTAAAGGCAACTTCAAACAAAGAGAAGCTTAGAGAAATAGTTTCACCTGGCTCGCCGTCACCAGAAGCGCCAATGGAATAGCTGCTAATCAATGTGTCTTCTAGTGTATAGGTTAAGAATTCTTCTAACTGGTCACCGCCAGTAGTTACAAAATGGATAAGCACTTTTTTACCCTTGGTGCCAATAGTGGACTCTTGAACAATAAGAGGCGTCGCTTTATCAACCACTTTTGTCAGGGTGATTTCGCTGATGCTAGGGCGAGATGCTTCACGGTTAGACATGCGGCCTGTGTTTTGAGATATAGCTCGGCCTACTCCCCAATTGAAGCTAGAAACCTCAATCATTTTCTCGTACCCTTTTGCTGTGATGTTTCCTTCGATGCCTTCAATTTCTAAGTAAATAGCCATGATGATATTCCTTGGTCAGTAGAGTGTCTGTTTGTTGTGCAGTTGTTGTGTTGTGTTATTCAGTGAGGGAATTATTACAGAGGAACGGCGATTGCGAAAGGCCTGTGGGCGTGAATATGTCACGTTCTCAAAGAGCAAAAATACAAACTTGGTAAATTGTGTGAGCAGGGTGCGTGTATCGCTAAATCATCAGCCCTTTTCGAAAGCTGTAAGGGGTAAACCCTGTCCAGGTTTTAAAGGCTCGAATAAAGGCGCCCGCTTCGGTATATCCTGCTTTATACGCAATATCTTCGACGGATAACTCGCCAGCCCCCAAGTGATGAATGGCAATGTCCCTTCGAACTTGCGCCTTGATGATGTGGAAACTGCTATCTTCGCGTTTTAATTGTCTGCGCAAGGTTTGTGGGTTGAGTCCCATCTTCTCAGAAATCCAGTGTAACTCTGGTGGTTTGTCGTTTTCCAGAAAGTGTTCGTTAACCCTATTTCTTACTTCAATAGTGACGTTACCGCCTGCATCTAACGGTAAGTAAACGTCCATCGGGGCTCGGCGGACATAACTCTCAACGCTTGCTTCATTTTGTACAATGGGGCGGGCCATATACGATTTATCAAATTGAAGGCTGATGTGGTCTTGGTTAAACAATATGGGGGCACCATAAAACATGTGGCGGTATTCGTCTTTGTACTCTGGTGCAGAGTAATCGAGTTTTACCTGGTTTAAGATGATCCGCTCATTGGCAAGCCAGCCTAAAAAGCGGTGGTGTACCGTTAACACACTTTCTATGGCATAAGTGTTGGCAATATAATGTCCTGGTAGCCGTGTTAATACCAGCTCCACCTGGTTGCCAGATTCCTGCAATTGGTAATGCAGGCTATTTTCAAACAGGTTAACAAATTCGATAGTGCGTTTTAGTGCTTCGCCAATGGTTGCTGTGTGCACTACTGATAATGCGAGCACCCTAAAGTGACCAAGCCGAAGAGGTTTTTCAAATAAACCGGCTATCTCATCGTTCATTGCGCCACTGATGTAGCGACTTAACAGGACGTACTGCTCTAAGGGAATGCGATTGTGATGGGGTTGATCAAATATCAGTGGATCGATACCGCTTTTTTGAAGGAGCCGAGGGATATCCAGCCCTGCAGCGCGCGCGCCAACCAACGACTGAACCATCATGGTGATAGGCATACTGATCTTTACTGCTTCTTTGTGACTTACGCTATCGTTCAAAGTTCTAGTATTTCCGGATATTTGTAGATAAAGGTGTCATTTACTGTTTATTTTGCGTGAATTTCATGGTCATTGTCCAGTGTCGGTTTTTAATCAACACTATGCGCATGAATAAGGCCCTGAAGATCATAACAATGCAGCTACAACTGAGGTGAAAGATGATTCCAAGAACGGTTTATAATACAGAGCAAGAGCAGTTTCGTGACAGTGTGCGGAGATTTCTAGAGGCTGAAGCCGTTCCATATCATTCTCAATGGGAAAAAGATGGGCAGATTGACCGGGCATTATGGGATAAAGCAGGAGAACTTGGGTTGTTATGTCCTACTGTTCCAGAAGCTCATGGGGGCGCTGGCGTAGACTTTCGCTATAACGCCATTGTCAGTGAAGAGTGTATAAAGCTTGGGTTGAGCGGCATTGGCTTTGTTTTACATTCCGATATCGGTGTTCCGTATCTCATTAATAATGGTTCCGATGAAATTATCGAGAAATATATTCCACGGTGTATAACGGGTGAAATCATAACAGCGATTGCCATGACTGAGCCGGGAACGGGTTCTGACTTACAAGGTATTAAAACGACGGCAGTGTTGGATGGTGATGAGTATGTCATCAATGGATCCAAAACATTTATTACCAATGGTCAACAAGCGGGTCTTGTTATTGTTGTCTGTAAAACGGATATGGCTGCCGGTGCGAAAGGGATTAGCCTGTTGCTGGTTGAGACTGGAACTCCTGGATTTGAAAAGGGCTCGAATTTAGAAAAAATTGGCATGAAAGCACAAGATACATCGGAGCTGTTCTTTCAAGATGTACGTGTCCCCAAGGCCAACCTTCTCGGTGCAGAAGGCGCTGGGTTTGTATACTTGATGCAAGAGTTACCCCAAGAGCGTTTGAGTATTGCTATTGGTGCAATGGCCAGTTGCGAATCGATTTTGGAGCAAACCGTGAATTATGTGAAAGAACGTAATGCGTTTGGTAAACCTATCGCAACGTTCCAAAATACACAATTTACCTTGGCAGGATTAGATGCAGAAATAACCTCCGCAAGAGTGTTTGTTGATAAATGTCTTGAATTACATATACAGGGAAAATTGGATACGGTGACTGCATCCAAAGCAAAGCTGCTGTCAACGGAATTACAAGGGCGTGTGGTTGATCAATGTCTACAGCTACATGGTGGTTACGGTTATATGTGGGAATACCCGGTTGCCCGTGCTTTTGCAGATGCTCGGGTTCAACGTATCTACGGTGGAACCAGTGAGATAATGAAATTGATTATTGCGAGAAGCTTGTTCGCCTAGTTGATGTTGGTTAACGAAAATAGTTAGGCAATCACAGTGATTGAGTTGGCTGAACTAGCCGACATTTATTCGTTACTGTGGTGGCTGCTGTGTTTAGTTCATTTGGGCTAATCTTAAGACACAATTGTTCGAATGCCCGTTGAACTATTGATTTCCGACGAGTAGTCTATCGGCTTCGCTACCATTTCTGTGTGGGGATTTTTGTTGGATCTTAAGTATGTATAATAAAAATAACACGTCATATGGTGTTAAAAAAACGTTTTTTTTATGTTCTGTCGTTTTACTGTTAGTTGGATGTGTTTCAGAATCAGGCGATACCTGTTTGTCAGATTCAGGTCGATCTGTTGAATACACACTGCTGAATAAAAATGCCACAAGTGGAACCGCCAATGTCGTTATTCGAAATAATGGTAACGATGCCATGTCCGGTTGGAGCGTTGAATTTACTTTGTCAGAAAATCTAACCATTGATTATGAGTGGAATGCAACCATTGTTCGAAATGGCAATGATATTACGGCCTCTTGCGTGCAGGAATTTTGTGATATACCGATTGGTGAGGCAAAGTCATTTGGTTACGGTTTTTCTTATACTGATTCGTATACTAAACCGAATAATTTAACGTTACGTTCAGCTTCTTGTTCTGGCGTTACGGACGAAAATCCAGATGATGGTTCGGGAGATGGTTCAGGTTCACCATTAGTGACGGATGCGTTTAACTACGTTTTGGGAACGCAAACTATTCAGCCCAAGTACCAGTTTACAAATGATTTAAAGCTAATAGAAACGGCAAAACAAATTCAGGCGATGGGATCCAATTTAATCAAGTTAGCCTTAGACCCTTTTCAGTATGACGACATGAGCGAATTCAATTCTTATCAATATCAATTTTTAGCATTGGCAAGAGATGTCCCTGCTTTTTCTGGTGTATTAGATATGGATTTTGCATATTATATGTTGTGGATTGAAGACTCGGGGTCATGGACGGATGATTTGGGTTTATCGCAATCTGAATCTGATCTCCAATACCAAAAAATGTATGAGCTGACTCAGTATCTACTGGAAACTTATAACGGTAGTGGAAAAACCTTCATGTTAGGGAACTGGGAAGGCGACTGGAATTTGCTATGGAATGGCTCAACCTATGATGACAGTGTTAACACGGTAAACCCTAAGCGAATTGAAGGGCTTATTGATTGGCTCAATATAAGACAAAAAGCTGTGGATGATGCAAAATTAGCGGTTTCACATGATGGTGTAGATGTTCTGCATTATGTGGAAGTTAATCGTGTACTTTCTGCAATGGAAGGGAAAGAACGAATTACCAATAAAGTTCTGCCTTTTACCAATGTGGATTTGGTGTCGTACTCTGCCTATGATATTACAACAAAAGAAGAAAATACCGATTACGCGAGTCTTAAAGCAGAATTTACCGCAGCTCTTGATTATATTGAAGCTCAACTGCCGGAGAAAGAGGTACCAGCGTTTGATAAACGTGTTTTTATTGGTGAATACGGTTATGCCTCGTATTGGTGGACGTGGGACTGGGGAGAAGAGAGGCACAAACTTCAGAATCAGCTCGCAAAAATGGTCATGAAAGTCACACTAGAGTGGGGCGCGCCTTTTATTTTGTACTGGCAGATCTATGACAATGAATATGATAGCAGTGTGGAGGCATTTAAAGGTTTCTGGATGATCAATGATAAGAATGAGAAATTACCGATTTACCATTCTTATCAAAATTTTTATGCTGAAGCAAAATCGTGGGTAGAAACTTTCACACAGAGGAATGGGCGTTCCCCTACCGGCGTAGAATACCGAGAGAGCGCAATCAGCATTGTGGATCAGTTACCTGATGTTGGGAACAGTGATGGTAGTGATGGTAGCGGGGATGGTAGTGGCAGTGATCCGGCGACCATTAAAACCTGGTTTTTAGGGGATTCTATTACTTATGGCATGGTTAGCCTGCCTTTTCATACACAAGGGTTTAGAGTCCAGATATTGGATTTACTTGATGAGCTTGCTAATCAACAAAGTCTATTTCCTGTTACGTCAACCATTAATAATAATCAAAAAACGATTTCTTATAATGGTAGTCCGATTGTCACAGTAGGTACTGTCAACGGGCCGTCGAATGAAAATGATATTGCCCAACAAACAAAAAATTATTGGCACTCAGGTTTTCCTGGCGCAACTAGTAATGATCTTTTATGTTTCTTAGACCCCTCACACGTTGTACCGTCAGGTTATGGTAAGTCAACCTGTACAGAAACCTTTAATGTCTTTAACGCAACGGCGACACAGTCGTGCCGACAATCTGTTGATGGGGCAGGTTGGTTGGCCGATCTGGATTGTTATCTTGATCAACAGATTTCAGAAAATGATGCTGTAGTTGTACCTATTCAAATTGGAACAAACGACATCACCTATCTTAATAATAATGGCGCTATTGAGTGTCGCTCGGAGCCATTACCGCAGAGCATGACGGCCAAACGATTAACGGCTGTTGTTGATAGTGTTTTTGATTCGAGCCAAATTGGCAATGTAAATACGATTGTTGGAAAAATAAGAAACTATCTGGTGAATAAGGGGGTTCCAACGAATCGCATCGGCTTTGTTATTTCAATGATTCCAAAGCGAACCCAAACGGATGGGGCTGATGCTAATAACTATTGTACGGATTATTATAATGCGCTCATTCAGAGTAATATTCAGCAAGGGGCGGCATCGGGAATATTTTTAGCGAATCAGGGGGGCATTGTTCCTACCGCGGATTCTGTACACCCTGCCAATCAAGGCCATGCCATTATGGCGTGTAATTTGTTGTACGGGTATGCATTCACACATAATGACTCATTTACATGTCCAGTACCGGTAGTGAATCCAGTTCAAGGTTTTATGGCGGCGTTAAAAAGTGTAGCGGGGGTAAAATGACGATGTAGATGGTTAAGCTGTTAATGTTTGTATTTTTTATGCTAGTATTAAGCACATTAACAACATATCCGTACATAAAACGTATAAACAAAATATGACTATTTTAATACACTCATCAAAACAAAAACGCTGTAAACGAGATTTTTTCTCTGCGGCGATGGTTGTGTGTATGCGATTGATTCGGTATGAGCTATGTTAAATAGCTAATACAAATACATAAAAACCCGGTTGCAGACGTTGCAATCGGGTTTTTTTTTGCTTTTTAAAAAGGAGAAAGTAATGCAAGAACTACAATTTATTGGATCGTATGTGGCGTTGGTCACACCTTTTAAAAACGGAGTGGTTGACGAGGCAGCTCTTTGTCGTCTTGTTGAATGGCATGTCAAGAATGGAACCGACGGTTTGGTACCGATGGGAACAACGGGGGAGTCATCCACCGTTACTGCTGAGGAGCATAAATATGTTGTTGAAATGGTAGTAAAAACTGTTGCCAGGCGAATACCTGTAATAGCGGGTGCGGGCTCTAATAATCCGGTCGAAGCGCTTAGTTTTGCTCAGCACGCAGAGAGCGTTGGTGCTGATGGGGTGCTGTGTGTTGCAGGCTATTATAATCGGCCATCACAAGAGGGGCTATATCAGCACTTCAAAATGATTCATGATAATACGAATATTCCGATTATTATTTATAATATACCACCACGAGCGGTGGTTGATATTACTCCAGATACTATGGCAAGGTTGGCTGGTTTGCCGCGTGTTGTTGGTGTAAAAGATGCGACCGGTGATTTAACTCGGATTAGTCAAGAGAGACGGTTGATTAAAAAGCCTTTTTGCTATTTATCTGGAGATGATATGACGGCAGTTGCTTATAATGCTTTAGGAGGTAATGGCTGTATCTCGGTGACAGCAAATGTGTTTCCGCAGTTAAGTACTGCTTTGCAGAAGGCATGTTTGTCTCATGACTATCAGCGAGCGTTGGCGTATCATGATCAATTGATTCCTGTTCATCAGGCTTTATTTGAAGAGCCAAGTCCGTCGGGGGTTAAATTTGCTATGTCTTATTTGGGGTTGTGTGATGACGAAGTTCGCCTCCCTATTCTTGGAGTGAGTACACATTTACAATCCGTAATTAGGCAATGTATAGATGACAAAAAGTAAAATCGTTTTTTTAGCGTTATTGCTAGCCATGAGCTGTTTAGTATCAGCGTGTGCGGAAATGAAAGATGCCGGACGAACCATTGGCCATACCGCTCGTAACGTCACCCGTGAGATCGGTCATGGTTCTCGTGAAGTGGCAAAAGCAGTGGGTAAAGGGGCAAAGAAGGTGGTTACTGCCGTGCAGGAAGAAGATGAAAAAAAGGAAGAGAGTAAATAGCGAAATAAAAAACGTCAGATGGAGCGTATTGATTCAATGAAGTGAGTCTACGCTTACGTCTAGGTTATCGTTATTTACCCGTTTTTATATTCGATAGCTAGGATTTCTATGACAATTATGATTACTTTTTCGGTGTATCTGAGGTCATTTGTTCTTTGTTTTGCTTTTTGCTTTGATCTTGAGTTTCTTTCTGGTCTTGTTGATCTTTTTTTACGTCTTTATCTTGGCCTCCGCAGCCACCACAACAACTACTCATTGAAACCTCTCCATTTATTCGGTAAGAAATAGTGAGAAGCAGGTTAGCTCGTCGGTGCCGCTGTGTAATTGATTTTGATCAATTGAGAATAATTATCAAATAGAGCTTGCAAAAGCAAATGAGAATCATTACTATCTTGTTATTCCCGAGCTGTGGAGGCAATGAGGTTAGTAAGCGGTGTAACTTACTGGCTTGGTGCTTTCTCTGGTGGGGGAGGCGAGGTAAAAGTTCTGGTAACAGAACATGTGCAGAAGTGTCTGTTCAATCTCTCCTCTCTCTGTTGGCTGACGCTAACGCGCGTGAACAATTTGTTGAGTGAAGCTCTCAACCCTCTCTCGGAAGCTTCACTTACTGTTCAGTTTAATCGCCTCTCTCACCAGGGAGGCTCGGGTTATTTGTTGTGATACTAACGTTAACGTACCTTAATCAGTATTTAGAAAAGAGACGTCGGAACAATCCTTGGCTATCATCGGAGGTTCGGTAACGTTTTAATGCGTCAATTTCTTTTTCTAACGCCTCACTTATTAGTTTTCTTACTTGCCATTGTATTTCTAGGTTGTCTTCTTGACCTTTAAACGGCGTAGTATCTATGGGTTTACCAAAGGAGAAATAAAAACGCTCCGGGCGCGGTATTATTGTTGGGCCGATACCTGTTGTCATTGGCATAATGACATCGCCATTGCGTAATTGTCTGTTGATGTTCTTGTTTTTTAACAGCCAACGCCCAATGCGAGACTCTTTAAAATCGTAAGCATCGAATAAAATATCATAAACATCATCGGCGCCCAGTGATGCAATGGGAGTGATAGGGTATTGGTATTTAATGGCCATATAGGCAAAGCCGGTACGTGTTTTCCAGGTGAGTTGATACTTCTCACCTTTTCGCTTTGCGACTTCTCGTGCTCCACCGGGAAACACCAACAAGGTCTCACCGGCTTCCATTAGGCGAGAGCAGTTTTCTCGGTTGCCAACAATAACGCCACCTTTATGAAGGAAGTCTCTCCAGACGGGGATTTTGAAGTGAGCCTCGTCCGCAAGGCCTCGGATAGCGATATCTTTTTTTCGTAATACTTCTGAAAAGATCAGTGGTACATCCAGAGAGCCATAAATGGTGTGGTTACCAACAAGTAATGTCGGTTTGTTTTTGTGTAAATTTTCTAAACCAAAAAATAGGGGGTTAAAGTATGTTTCGGATAATTTCATTGCTGCATTTACAGCAGGCACAGAAGGGGGCGTGAAATCTAGCACGTCTTTATTGGTTGGTGTCATGTGGGGCTCTTGCTGTGACTGTTGGTGTGGTGGTGATGTAACTGACGTTATTACTTATTCGTTTGACGTTACTTGCTCATTTAGAGAGACTATTTGGCTTGCCATGCTTTTCATAAGGTTTAGGCAAATATGAGGGTGCGTTTTCATCAGCGTTTCAAACTGTTCTTTTGGAACAACAAGTACCATGCAAGTGCTGGAGGCAATTACTTTCGCGGTTCTAAGGCTGTTGGTCAGTAATGCCATTGCACCAAAGATTTCATTTTCTAATACTTCGCCAACTTTGATGTCATTTACAAAAACATCGGCATGGCCTTCAACAATCGAGTAGACGCTGTCGGCTTCCGTGTCTTGCTCGATAATAACGTCGCCAACTTGATAATGTACAAATCCTAAGGATGCTTTGTCGACCCCTTGTTCAACGAGGCTAATAATACAGGTTCGCCGTTTACATTCTTCGAGTAAATAGTCACACCAAATGTGTGTAACAGAGGCCGTGCTAATGAGAGCGCTGAGTAGCTCAATTCTGTCATATCGACGTAATGCAAACGGGCCAGCGGAGTAGAGTCTATAGGGGCTTGGGTTGTTTATTTGATCTAATCCGAAAATGTCTCCGATGTCGTAATGAAATAAAGTGGCGCTTTCTTGTTCATGAGCGACCGCGCCCTCCATAACAATATAGACGGAATCCTGATTGGGTTGGTTGGCATAGAAATCATCAACTAACTCATAGGATACATCACTATAGTTTAGAGCACTGAGGCTCTCGTGGGCCAAGGCCTGTTCCAGCAATTCTTTACAGCGATCGTCTATTTGCTCAAATGCTTCATTAAAATCAGTTTCAATAAACATGAATTAACCTTGCTGGAAAATGACGGTTTGTACACTGCTTAGCCCAAGCTTGTGCTGTTAACTATAGCTTAGCGAAGCTGGGTGAGAGCTTATATACCTTTAAAGTGTAGACAGTTTCCCAAATTTGGAAGACAAACCGCCCTAATGAAATTAGTGTTAGGGCGGTTGATGGGATGGTAGATAGAATCTTTTTTACATGTTGTTAAAGGCTACTGTTAAAGGGCGCTTTCGTTGAGCAGTGTTTGGTGCTGCTCCTTTGAGAGCCGAGGGCCGAATTGTGAAACCACTTGTGCCGCCGCATTGCTTGCAAAGGCTCCGGCCGAGGGGAAGTCGTGCCCTTCGCTTAGGGCGTATAAAAATGCGCCAGCAAACATGTCCCCTGCCCCATTGGAGTCAAGGGCGGTAATCGGTGTTGGGGCAATTTTATGTTCTGTTGTGCCGTCAAAAACAATCGCCCCATCGCTTCCTAGGGTTACTGCAAAGGATTTAGCAACGGATTTTATTTTAACGATAGCGGCTTCTAATTGGTCGGTTTCTGCCCAGCTTAGCGCTTCTTGCTCATTACAAAAGAGAAGATCAACGCCATCTCCTAACATTTCATTGAGGCCATCTTTGAAAAAGCTCACCATGTTGGGGTCAGAAAAAGTGAGCGCTGTTTTCACATTGCTGGCTTCTGCTATTTTTCGAGCCTTGATAGCGGCAGCTCGACCTGTGTCGGAAGTAACAAGGTAACCTTCCAAATAAACAAACTGAGATTGTTGAATAGCTTGCTCATTAAGCTCTTTTTCAGAGACGGTTTCAGATATTCCCAAAAATGAGTGCATCGTACGTTCTGCATCGGGCGTTACCATAACGATACACTTACCGCTTACGCCGCTTTCTCGATCGGCTTTAAGGTTGGTATCTACACCGGCTGCAGCTAAGTCTTTCACATAGAAATCCCCCGTTGCATCATTGGCTACTTTACATGAATAGTATGCGTTGCCGCCGAAGTGGCTTACCGCGATAATGGTGTTTGCCGCAGATCCGCCACTGGCTTTTTTGCCGTTGTGATCTGCCAATGCTTGGGTAAGGCTGTGTTGCTGGGCCTCGTCAACCAGTGTCATTACACCTTTGTCGATGCCTTGTTTGGATAAAAAGGCGTCATCGATTGTGAATTCCATATCAACAAGCGCGTTTCCGATGGCATAGACGTGGTATTTGGTCATGGGTGATCCTTATTAAATGCATATTAGGTGGTGTCTTAGGTTGTAGCTATTGTATGTGAAATTTCATTTTTGTCACGGCATCAAGGAATGAAAGCACGTATACTGCTGTCCTATTTA
>CAJXXT010000034.1 GCA_913063495.1 uncultured Gammaproteobacteria bacterium
GGCGAAAAGGCATTTCAAATAAACAGTCAAAACTGTGTTCACTGTAAAACCTGCGACATTAAAGACCCAGCCCAGAATATCACCTGGGTTGTTCCTGAAGGAACTGGCGGACCTAATTATCCAAACATGTAAGTATGTTTAGCGTAATTAATTAGCAATAAAAAAGGGCTCCTATTGGAGCCCTTTTTTATTGCTAATTAATTACGCAAGTTTACTTTCCTAAAAGCGCCCTAATTCAAAACGTTCCCCGCTACTTTCAAGAAACAATACATTTTCTGCACCCCGTTGTTCTGACACAGCCACATCGATCAATTGATAAAATACACTTCTCGCTATGCGAGCTTTTAAGTTTTTTCTTACCACAACATACGGTGCAGGTTCATCATTGATGGTTAGTACAGTAACCGGGTGCTCGGCATCCACGACAACCTGATCCCCCAAAGAGGTTTCAAAAATAATTTTCTGGGAATCTTCATGAATAACAATATCAAAACCAACCACTAGAAAAGGAACATCCTCTACAGAAAGTAACATTTTTTCTACAGGTGTCACTAAATAGTATTTTTCATCCTCATCTAAGCGAATGATTTTGGAAAACATCTTAACCAATTTTTCTCGCTTAAATACATCCCCCTGATGTGTCCAGGTTCCATCTCGACGTATGCAAATCTCACTATCACCACAATGCTCGGGATGCCACTCATCAACCGGAGGCAAATCTTGTTGCAAATCATCATTGTTAATGTCGTCAAGTAACGATACAGGATCTTTTATGGCTTTCATTTTATTTCCAATAAAAAACAGCATTCTTCACGATAGTTATATCCCACCTTTAATCCCCTATCCATCGTTCCATTATCTTTACTATCTCTCCCGTTTTGAAAGGTTTGGCAATATAATCATCCATACCTGCTCTCATACAAGCTTCTCGATCACCTGACATTACATGTGCAGTCATGGCGATAACGGGTGTTCGACCACCTCCAGCGACTTCCTTTTTTCTGAAACGCCTTGTTGCTTGAAAGCCGTCAAGTACCGGCATTTGGCAATCCATAAACACCAAATCGAACTCTTTCTGTTCCAACAATATCAATGCCTCCTCACCATTTCCGGCGAGAGATACAGAAAACCCCATACTCTCGAGCCGCCCTTGTGCAACCTGCTGGTTTATACGGTTATCTTCTACCACCAAGATCTCCTTAACACCCGCAGCAGTCCTGACAACAATGGGCTCCACATTGTTCAGCTCTTCATTTAACCCCTGCAGCATCAGCACACACTCTCGAACATACCGTCGACGCAGAGGCTTTACCAAAAACTGGTAATTCAGTAACACTTTATCTTCTTTAGCCCTATTTCGATCATTTAGCGACCCTGTCAAAAGGATTTGACTAGGCTTAATACAACATTGGACATCTTCCGACACGACAACTCGGCTAGCCTCGTCAAACCCTACTGCCAGGTTGATAATCAACCCGTCATAGCCCCCCCCTGATGAAACCTTGCGCTCCAAAGTAGAGTAAAGCTCCTCACCATCCGAAACAACATCAAGCGTCACATGATAATGATCAAAGTAGGCTCTTAATGCCGCTGCGCTGGTGTCGTTTCTATCCACAACCAGCAAGGACATTGGTTTTTGTTGAGCGCCATTGAGTGTTTGATCGCGCAAAGACGGACTTTCTGGTGCAAAAGACACGTCAAACCAAAATGTACTGCCTTTACCTTCTTCACTTTCAACCCCGATACCACCATCCATTAAGTGCGTAAGCTGTCGACATAACGTCAAACCTAACCCCGTACCACCAAACTTCCTAGTTGTTGATGAATCGGCCTGGGAAAACGTTTCAAATATTTTCTCCCTAACTTCTTCACGAATACCTACTCCTGTATCCTCAACCTCAAAACGAATACGAACAACATCATTACTCTCTTCAGTCACGGAATAGCTTAATTTCACATAACCCTTCGATGTAAACTTAATCGCGTTACCCACAATATTAAACACCAACTGCTTAAAACGTGTAGGGTCTCCCAATACCATGGTAGGAAGACGATCATCAAAAACGTATGCTAGCTCTACCCCTTTGGAATACGCCGACTCTCCGACAATAGCAAACACATCTTCAATAGCATCAGATATATCAAAAGGTATATGTTCAAGCACCATTTTGCCTTGTTCAATTTTTGACAAATCCAGTACGTTATTTAACAACTCTAGCAACAGGTTTCCGGACTCATAAGCAACACCAACATAATGCTCCTGATCGTTTGTCAGCCCTGTCTCAGATAATAATGACAACATTCCCAACACACCGTTCATAGGGGTTCTTAACTCA
Source organism: uncultured Gammaproteobacteria bacterium (assembly GCA_913063495.1). Classification (GTDB taxonomy): domain Bacteria; phylum Pseudomonadota; class Gammaproteobacteria; order Pseudomonadales; family Ketobacteraceae; genus 42-54-T18. The sequence goes on from CAJXXT010000034.1 coordinate 2,337, forward strand.
TGGCTCATCGTAGCAAGAAACTGCGCCTTGGCATTGGCACTTTCCTCTGCAACCTTTTTGTTTTCTTCCGATATCCGAATAGCTCGATTAGCTTGCTTCAACGCTTTAACAGTTTCTTCAAGACTAATATTGGCGGCTTGCAGCTCACTCGTCCGATCTTCAACTTCAGCTTCCAACTCCAAATAGTGCCTATTGAGTTCTGCATCTCGCTCACCAAGCTCTTCTAACATACCGTTAAAGGCCTCAGTCAAGTGACCCAACTCATCATCGGCAAATTTATGCACTCTCACTGCATAATTTTTATCTTTACGAACCGTTGAAACCGCCTTTTTTAAATGGGTAATAGGGTCAGAAACAAGGCGTAACATTCGGGATAACACTAACAAGGAAATGATAAATGTCACACACAAAACCACAGCAACAATCAGTATGGCCCTTGACTTAAAAGCATCAAATTGCGCCAAGCTAGAACGAATGTAAATCGATCCAATCACTTCATCATCGAGTTCGATTTGGCTATGGACAAAAATACCCTCATTCGAAAAAACCACTGTAGGCGCATGACTTCCTGGCCATTGCAAACGACCACTCTTTATTTCACTATACCCACCGTTAAACACCTCTGCATTTGCCGCTACATATTCCGCAAAAATATCCCCGTCGCCATTAAAGATCAGAGATTCTTGAATTTGAGGTATAGATTGAAGAGATGCCAATATCTCTGATGCCGTTACCGCATCGTCAAACGCCACGGATGCTGCGACGTTGTACGCAATCACTTCCGTATGCGAAACCAACTCATTAATAATACGCTCTCTAACAGCTGTTCTCTCAATAGATACAAAAACCCCAGTTGCCGACAGCAATGCGCTAACCACAACAACAACATTAATAACAATCAGTTTTTTGGAAACAGATAAACGATTAAACAACTCTTTCATTGCTTACCTCCCTCTTCTATATCACCAACAATCTTAGCCAAGTTCAACAAACGGGAGCTAATATCCAAACTTGAATCCTTTGCATGCTCCACACTAATTTCAAAACGCAACTTTTCACCATCGATATAGAAATTGATCACCCCTCCCTTATTGATAAACCCTTCTTCTTCTCCAACCCAAAGCTGGCCCTTGATGCGCTCAACACGCTCAAACCAACGAAATGAATGCTGAGGGTCGATATAAACAATATGGCAACCCAGGGAATCCCCATGTTTCCCTAGCGCTACAATTTGCACTCTATGCCCCTGGATTGTCTTGCCAGAGTGATTTCGAAGCTCATTAGTTAACGATTCTGTTGCTGCGGCACAAAAAACTAAGTTAGCATTTTTGGAAGGTAAAACGTCTTGAGGCCAGCTGATAAGCTTGGCAAAACTTAAGATATAAGCCGCTTTTAATTTATCAGGAGCGTCGATTTCAGCAACAGCTGAACGCACAGTCAAAGGTAGCGCTACAAGCACCATCGCATAACACATCCTTTTGAAAACTGTCCTTAACTGTCCCATGACACCTAATTAGCCACTAATTGAGCCTATCGCGCTCGGCATACCTGTAAATTAAAGGAGTGGATAATATCAACATTCACCCACTTTTTCAGCCTATATACCATTGATTTTTTTACAAATTGTCCAGCATACAGCATGTAAGTATAGCCCCTAAAGCCATAAACATACGCTGATCCTACACAAATGTGGCCTTATTGCATCTCTAGCCCCGACAGCCAGCCACGGAATCAATATAAGTAACTATAATCAAACTAAGTAATAAAGCTATCAACAACTATATTTTAGTAATAAACGTACATGTAGAAATAAGGCTATCGAACAATGAGTAATGGTATAAACAGCGTTCTGATAATTGATGTCGAAGGTGATGATGTACAAATTGTTGAAGGCATGTTATCTGAAGATTTTGATGTAACCGTTTGCAACGTCTCCGAGAAGGCAATTGATGCCGTCAACCAATCAATTCCAGGCGTCATCCTATTGAATCCCGCCATGAAAAAACTGGACACATTATCCGTTGTTGCAACAGCGAAAAACCTTGATCCCAAAAGCCATGTTATCTTTCTATCGGATCTCATTAGCATTGATGACAGTATTCTGGCATATGAACAGGGCGCAGATGACTTTATACCAAAGCCTTATAACCCTATAGAGCTCTACTACAAGATTGAAAGCCATGTAAAAAAAGCCACAGAACGAGCTAAGCTTGCAGCAAATGCCGATTCCGCTCGTTCTGCGGCATTTGCTGCAATGGAAAGTAATAGTGAAATGGGTATCATTTTGCGTTATATGGAAGAAATCACCAGCTGCAACAGTTACAGCGACTTGGGGTTTAGCTTAGCGCAAACCGTTCAATTATTCGGTGTAAATGCTACGGTACAAATAAGAGGAATTAATAAGGTTTTTAATGTTGGCTGCGAGAATGACTCATTTGAAGCAAGCTTACTCTCAAAAAGCGTTGAAAAAGGGAAAATTATTGAAGGCGCACACAAACTAATAATAAATGACAAACGCATATCCCTTCTTATTAAAAACACACCCGACAAAGATGACCCCAAGCATGGTCGCATAAAAGATAATCTTGCCATGATGATCAGTGCAACTGGAGCCAGAGTGATTACCATAGATCTGGTTACTCAGCTTGAAATACAGCGTGAATCAGGACTCAATGCTATTATTGGAAATGCTCGTAGCAGCATGCACAACATTCGCGACACCTTTAATATCTATGAGAAAAATATCTGGTCAAAGATACAAGAATATAGAGAACATACTGAAAGTGTTTTAAACACACTAGGATTAAGCGAAGAGCAGGAAGAAACGCTCATGGAATCACTTGATCAATTTGTTCAACAAGTTATTGAAACCGATGAAACCAAAGACCTTATAGAATCTAGCTTTACCAATTTATTGGGCGAACTAGATAAACTTAGTTAGCTATACGTAGTTAACTATACTTCTTTTCGTTTCGAAGCCCTGCCTGACGCAGTTTGATATATGCATACACTAACCCACCGCCAGTCGAAAAACGTCTGAATAATCCTCAGCAGTCAATGGAATGGGATTCCCTGCAGCAGAAGGATCCGCAAAAGCAAATTGACCAATATCCTTTGCGTTATCTGCAACAATCCCAATATCCTTCAAATTATTAGGAATGCCCAGCGCTTCTCTCCATGACAACAGCCATTCGACAAAACTCCCTGCACTGCAATCATCTAATTGTAAATAGCGAGCAATGTTCTCGAGCTTTGGTGATATTTCCGTCATATTTTTCTGAATAACATATGGCAATATAATTGCGTTTAACAATCCATGGTGTTTATCAAAAATAGCTCCCAAAGGATGCGCTAACGCATGGACTGCGCCTAGGCCCTTTTGAAATGCAGTTGCCCCCATAGTGGAAGCCGCCATCATATTTGCTCTTGCAACATTATTATTTCCATCCATATAAGCCACCAACAAATTATCCTTGATAAGCCGCATCCCTTCCAATGCAATCCCATCTGCCATCGGATGAAAGCCTGGTGCACAATACGCTTCAAAACAATGAACAAAGGCATCCACGCCCGTTGCTGCTGTAATCGCTGGCGGAAGCCCAAGCGTTAACGCAGGATCACACACAACGGTTTCTGGAAGCATTTTTGGATGAAAAATAATAACTTTCTTTTGTCGCCGCTCATCAACAATAACTGAAGCCCGCCCTACCTCTGACCCAGTACCTGACGTTGTAGGCAACGCAATAATGGGTGCCACTCCTTCAACAATAACTCGTAACCAATTATCTCCCTCATCTTCGAAATCCCACAACGGTCTATTCTGCCCACTCATCAACGCAATTGCTTTGCCCGCATCTAGCGCACTACCACCACCAAGAGCGATAACCGCATCATGATTACCCGCCTTGAATACCTTCACTCCCTCATCGATATTTTCCCCTGTAGGGTTTGCCTTTACATCTGAAAATACGGATAAAGAAATTGACGCAGCAGCAAATGAGGCAACCAATGATGTAACAAAAGGCAAGCCAACAATCCCCTGGTCACACACCAATAAAGGATTATCAAACCCTTGGTCTCGACATAAGCCAGGGACTTTTGAAATCGTATCAACACCAAAAATAATGGATGTTGGGTAATTCCAAGATCCGGATAGCCTATCGACATTATTACCGCTCATAATTAGTGCTCATAGCAATCTCAAATGAAAAGACTTTGGACGGGTTAACTGCTCATACCCAATATGCGAAAGGGTACAGCCACGGCCAGATTGTTTAACACCTACCCACGGCAAATATGGATCAAGATAATCACACCGGTTCATAAACACCGTCCCAGTTTGAATAACATTCCCCAACGTTCTCGCGACGTCAAGATTGGCAGTCCAAAGTGATGCAGTTAACCCAAAATCACTGTCGTTCATCAAAAATAACGCTTCATCATCGCTTTTGACGGACATAATACCGAGAACAGGGCCAAAGCTCTCTTCTTTCATTAATGACATAGAATGATCAACATCCACCAAGATTTGAGGGGCCAAATATGCTCCATTTCCCTGATGTGAGGGAAATTCATTTACATTGACGCAACTTTTTGCCCCCATCGACTCTGCCTGGGCAACCTGCTGTCTAACCCAATCTGCAGCTTTCGCATTTACCATTGGCCCCAATGTTGTTGAAGGATCTTGCGGCAACCCCAGCTGATACTCCGACACCAAAGCAACCGCCCGCTGCACAAATTCATCAAAGTGATGTTCATGAACGTAAACGCGCTCTATTCCACAGCAAGACTGACCAGAGTTAAAGAATGCACCATCAACAATACCCTCTACTGAAAATGGGATATTTGCATCACTAAGAACATAGGCAGGATCTTTTCCTCCCAGCTCCAACCCTACCCCCTTAAATAACCCTGCGGCTGATTGCTCTACAGAACGCCCGGCTTCAACAGACCCTGTGAACGCGACAAAATCAATTCGTTCATCAGCAACAATCTCACTGGCACTTGAATGATCAACATGCAAATACTGAAATACCCCTTGTGGTAGGCCAGCAAAATCAAATGCTTTTTGAAACCGTTCAGCACATAACAAGGTTTGGACTGAGTGTTTTAGAACAACCGTATTCCCCGCCACAAGCGCCGGTATGATCGTATTCACCGCTGTGAGGTAAGGATAATTCCACGGTGCTATAACGAACACTGTACCCAAAGGGTCACGTTGAATATAACGCTCAAAATCCGATGCCCCACTAATGCTACGGGGAGCTAATTGATCCGGAGCTAACGCTAACATCACTTCAGCTCGCTCTATTAGCCCCACTACTTCACCCTCGACGTAGCGTATCGGACGCCCCATCTGCCAGGTGATTTCTTTTGCTATATCGGCTTTATGATCTGAAAAATACATCAATGCCTTTTTGCAGTAGGCAATACGCTCATCAAGTGTTGCCGCTTTCCATTGGGGCTGCGTGGACTTGGCAGCTACAAGTATTTGATCTATTTCTTTATCGTCCGCATACATTCGCTCGCAATAAACAGTACCGTCAACAGGACTAATTAGCTGTATCTCTGCCATAACGCCTAAGCTCTTGTGCTAAAGGAAAATCCCCTAAATAATCTCAAAGTACCTATCCATCTCCCACTGTGAGATATGTTTTCGGTATTCTCTTTCTTCCCACTCCCTTGTCGCGGCAAAGTGTTCGACAAACGCATCACCAAAGCGTTCTCTGGCCATGCTACATGACTTTAGCCTCTGCGCTGCATCCCATAAAGTCGCAGGGAGCTTTAGGGCATCCGGGAATGTTTTATCATAAGCATTCCCTTCCACAAATTCTTCTGGGTGAACCTTATTCTCAATTCCCCACAGCCCACTTGCAATAACCGCTGACAATACTAAATATGGATTTGCATCCGCCGCCCCAATACGAAACTCCATCCGATGAGAAGCCTCACTCCCAGGAACAACTCTGATAGCACATGTTCTATTGTCAACTCCAACACTCGCTTCTGTAGGCGCCCAAAAACCAGGAATCAGCCGTCGATATGAGTTAATGGTAGGAGCAACCATCGCTAAAACTTGAGGTAATTGCGCCTGAACCCCCCCTAAAAAATGCATCATGGTATCGCTACAATGGTCTTTTTTACTCTCGTCAAAGAAAACACCTTTCCCTGATGCATCGCGCAACGAGATATGGATATGCCCACTTTGACCGGGATATTCTTCAGAACACTTCGCCATAAATGTGGCCATTTTTCCTTGGCGTTGCATTTCTATCTTCGTAAATGTTTTAAACAATGATGCCTTGTCCGCAGATGCTAAACCACCGTCAACCGCTATCGCAGCCTCCAACACACCGGGCCCAGTTTCCTCATGTAAGCCTTCAATGGGAAAGTCCATTACTTCCGCTAAATCCAACAAACCCTGATAGATATCTGCATCAACACTGTTTCGAATAACCGAGTAACCAAAATTTCCTGGTGCAAGCGGGATGAGATTCTTATACCCTTTTTCCCGAACGGAATGTGGCGTTTCATTAAACACAAAAAACTCATATTCAAAGCCTGAAAAAACATCAAACCCCATCCCTTTTGCCTGATCCAATACACGCCTTAACAAGGCTCTTGGGCATAAGGTTTCCGCCTCACCAGTAAATTCACCTAAAAAAAACAAACCATTATTTTCATGGGGAAGCGGCCGACAGCTCCCTGGGACGATACGAACAGGGGCATCCGGATAACCAGTATGCCACCCGGTGAATGAAGTATTATCATAAAGCTGGTCTTTGACATCCCAACCCAAAACCACATCGCAAAAACCAAAGCCTTTATCTAGCGAAGAAAAAAACTTGTCTCTCGACATGTATTTTCCTCGCATAACACCATCAAGATCAAAAACACCCACTTTTACGTGCTTTAACTCTCGCTGCAGTACTATTTTTTTGGCATCTTCAATGGTCTTAACATTACGAGGGTCCATACCAATCCTTTATATTAATTACCTAAACACTTATTACCTAGCTACTTATTACCAAGACATCGTTATTCAAATACCATATTTGCATCGTTAAAACGAACTACGCTGTTTCCTCGTTCTTCTATAACGCTATGACTTTTTTCGCAGACTGTAAATTCGACACCTGGATATAAACGGCCGTACACTGTAACCCTAATACCATCTCGTAATTTATTTAACGTCATATTTAGCGATTGTTCATTGAGATTAATGCTGACGAGGTCTTCTTTAACAATTGAAATTGTGTTTACGATTTTTTTACAGTGTCGTATAAGCTCCGGGGACGGTTTCTGTGCCTTTAACTCTTCCAGTGCCTCCCTCAAGCCCAGAATTAATTCCTTTTTAACAACATTTTCTTTTCTTACCTCTTTCAATTCCGCTGCTATTGCTAAGAGGCGATGAGAAAAATCCAATTCCATCGGGGCGTTTGAAGGTGAACCAATTTCACCAGATGAAACTTCTTTACCGACTTTTAAAATGCCGCCTACCAATTTACTTTTCTTTTGGCCTTTGTCACCAACATACACGCCATGATCAGCAATCACATGACAATGCAGCAGTTGTGAAACAACAGCAATATCTCGTCCGGCCTCCATGTATGCTGATTGAGCATAACGAGCGGATATATCATTTTTTGCAATAAGCCTAGAAGTAAAATGATCCTTGTCTAAGTCACTATCTTCATCAATTTCACGCCCTATAACACCTTGTTGTACAACAATGTTGCCACCCGCTTCAACCAAGCCTGACTCAACAAAACCGTTAATTATAACGTCTTTTGTAGCTTTGACTAACATCCCCCCCTTTACACTTCCGCTCACCATAATCGAACCATCATATTCCACATTCCCTGTGGTTAGATCGACATTTTTAAGCACAAGCATCTCACTAACCGACATACCATTTTTTGATTTTAACGGTATTCCTTTGCGGGTTGCTATCAGTAAATTGGCATCATCTGGGCTGGTAGTGGTACCGTCACCCACATTAAACGGGACATTATCCGGTGCGATAGAAACAAGCGATTCTCCACGAACCGTAAACCCATTCGATCCCGCTTGCGCAGGTATACGTCGAATTAAAAGGTCATCTTTTTCCACGCTATCAATATCACCAAGCTCATGCATATCAAGCGTACCATCTTCACGTTTCTGAGGTGTTAACACTCGATCCTGCAAAGGTACCACCAGATACTCAAACGATGACTCTGTACCACCTCCTGTCGGTTCCCCTTTAGCGATGACCTCAGCAAAACTAACACCCGGGCGCTCTTTATTTGCGCGGTCATGAAACGCGCGTATCGCATCTTTATCAATGCCTTTTACCACGCCAATACTTTTTAGCTGCTTAACGATACTTTCTAACGATATGCCCTCACCGCCCTCTTGTGTCGTGCAATGGGCAGAAACTTCCATGCAGGACTCATCCATCTCAATATCTAACACCGCATCACGCATCTGAGCGATGACAAAACACATCGGTTCATCAAACGTGTCAGGGGCGTTCTCCAGATCCAGCTTTTCTGGCATTATCGCAAGAACATTCGGTACATTGTCAGGGTAAAAATGGCACTCTCGAAACTCTGACATGCTAAACAACCGCTTAACATCAGGTTCCTTTAAAAGCGGAGGGGCAAAATCATGGATACATATCTCCACATTTCCTTGCTCTTCCGATAATCGAAACGTCACTTCAGCCAATGCATCAACCCTTCGTGTTAGCTTATTCTGTTAGCCACTGTTTGTTAATCATGATATTAGGTACACTCAATTAAATAAAAGTATAGCCAAAACAACGAAATAGTCAGTTTTCTTATAAAAATTCATTAAATTGCTGACATCAGCCAATAACGTTCGAAACCATCTTATGCAAAAACCGTCCTTTACGTCAGCGTTTGAGCTTGCCAAACAAATCAAAGATAAAAAAACCTCTAGTGTTCAATTAACTCAACATTTTATTGAGCGCATTCAACGACATAACCCTAAGCTAAATGCGGTTATCTCTACTGACTTTGAGAGTGCCCTTAAAAAAGCAAAAATAGCAGATGCTTTGGCAAAAAAAGGTGAACTTATCGGCCCTCTACACGGAGTACCGATGACAATAAAAGACTCTTTTGAAGTGGTAGGAATGCCCACCACGTCGGGTTCTAAACGGCTAAAAGATCACTTTGCATCTCAAAATGCAGTCGCTGTGCAACGCTTAGTTGATGCTGGCGCCATTATTATTGGCAAAACCAACCTGCCATTGTATGCCGGAGACCTACAAAGCTTTAACGAATTGCACGGTGTGACAAACAATCCCTGGGATCACAGTAAAACCCCTGGCGGCTCCTCTGGAGGAGCCGCAGCAGCGCTTGCTGCTGGGCTCACGCCTATTGAATTAGGCTCCGATATTGCGGGCTCTATTAGAACACCTAGTCATTATTGCGGTATTTATGGTCACAAAACCACCTACGGCATTATCCCTTTTAAAGGGCATATTCCCGGCCTACCCGGAACACTATCATCCCCTGATCTCGCTGTTGCTGGTCCGATGGCAAGATCAGTAAAAGACTTACAGTTAATGCTTGATGTTCTTGTCAGAGACGGTCAACACGAACAGTCTGCTTTGCAAATACGTCTACCAAAGGCTTCTAAAAAATCACCAAGATCTTTCAAAGTGCTAGCCTGGATAGATGACCCTCTCTGCCCAATAGAGCCGGATCTCGCCACACGCTACAAGGCCTTGTTTAATGAACTCAGAGAAAAGGGTGTCACCGTAGTTGAACAAAGTCCCGAGGAGCTTAATTTTACCGAGGTATATGAGCTGTATTTGAACCTGCTGGGTGGCGTTATGGGTCTGACACAAAAAGACCTGCAACAACAAATCATCTCCCACTCTGCAAGCTTACTTGGAAAACTGGCCAAATTTATTAACTTCCCTCCGCACTTTGAACATTTTGTTAGAGGGGCGGGTCAATCACATTTCGGCTGGCTAAAGAAAAACGAACGCAGGGAGCGGCTAAAAGCCAAATTTACCCAACTCTATTCAGAATATGATGTTGTTCTTACACCAGTGGTGCCTTTTACAGCGATCCCTCATGATCACTCCCCCATCATGGCTCTAAGAAAGGTTATATCCAGAGGACAAGAGAGACATTATACCGACCACATGCCATGGATAGCATTAGCTACCGTATTTGGGCTTCCTGCCACTTCTGCCCCTGTCGGAAAAGACAGAGAGGGAATGCCCTTTAACATCCAAATAATTGGTAACAGTTACCAGGATAAAACAACATTACAGTTTGCATCGATTATTGAATCCATTCACGGAGAGTTCGAGCCTCCAGAAATCTATAACGACTAGCATTTTGGGGGCTAACATTTGGGGGACTACATTTCCCCTAACTCTATTTGCTCGGCAATTTCAGGGGCAATGTACAATTGATCATACAAATCAGCAGCCCATTCTACATTTTCAGCTAAGTGCTTCAGCACACGCACTGCAACAATCTGAACAGGGGGAACCTCACTCCACACCGATGTATTTAAACAACGCCAATGGTCAGGCGAAAATGTCTTAGGTTTATTTAATTGACCGGCACAGACCTCACAAGCAAAAATAGTGCGTTCAAGATCCGGAGTATCTTGTACGGGCTTTAGTTCATAGGGAGCTAGCTTTATCCCATGAGCGTCACATAACTCACAATGTGATCGTGAGCGTCTCGTTAGGTCTTTACCTAGTAACGACAACGCTTCTAGGCGTTCCGCGTGTTTCTCTCTGGCTTTAGACATAATGCCCCCTCCTTTGTTGTGCTGCTGTGTACTACAATTTCAATTTGATCATACCGCAATCTGTCCATTGCCAACTCAATTTATCATGCCGTGAACCAAAAAATGATGCACTCTACAAAAAGACCCTGTAAACGTTGCCAACAAAGCCGATGGGCAATGACTATCGTAATACTCACTATTCTTTTATTGGTGGTATTTAACGGTCAATGATGACAAAAGGGTATAAATAAACGATAAAGCCCCACAACATTATCAATAACAAGTTGCGGGGCTTTATCGTTTATTTTCCTGAGTTATAGCATCATAAAATATTAAGCAAGTGCGTTATCCGCCACCGAGTATTTCGGATCTTCCATAACATTCACCTCTACCATATCTCCAGCCTGGCTAAGCAACAATCGACATTCAGCACTCAAGTGACGAAGGTGAAGAGTCTTGCCTGCCTTGACATAACGTACGGCCAACGAATCAATAGCTTCTAATCCAGAATGATCATATACACGAGAACCTGCAAAATCGATAATCACATCATCATTATCGTCTGCTGGAGTAAACTGCTCTGAAAAGTCGATGGTTGAACCAAAAAACAATGGTCCGGATATACGGTAAACCGTTGAACCACAAGGGTCTTCGCTCTTTTTTACTTCAACATGCTTTGCATGCTCCCAAGCAAATACCAATGCCGAAACAATCACACCCACAACTACCGCAATCGCAAGATCAGACGCAACCGTTACTGCTGAAACTAAAATAATCACAAACGCATCATGCTTTGGAATCTTTTTAAGAATACGAAAACTACTCCATTCAAAAGTTCCTATAACAACAATAAACATAACTCCGACTAACGCCGCTAGCGGAATCGCCTCTATTAATGAAGAGCCCACAAGGATAAATAGCAACAAACTAACGGCAGCCGTAATACCCGATAAACGTCCACGCCCCCCGGAATTCACATTGATCATACTCTGACCGATCATTGCACAACCACCCATTCCTCCAAACATTCCGGTTACGGTGTTAGCAACACCTTGCCCGATACATTCTTTGTTACCACGACCGCGGGTTTCAGTAAGTTCATCGACCAATCGTAATGTAAGAAGTGATTCAATCAAGCCAATTGCAGCCAGTATTGCAGCATATGGAAAAATTATGGAAAGCGTTTCAAAATTAAAGGGGACAAAAGGTATATGGAAACTGGGGAAGCCACCAGCAATGGGCGCTACATCACCAACCACTCGTGTATCCACATCAAATCCAATAACAATCAAGGTAACCACTACAATAGCGACCAGCGCTGAAGGCACTGCTGTCGTAATCATTGGCAAAAATCGAATTATTGCCATAGTAAGGCCCACCAGCCCCAACATAATCCACAAAGACATGCCTTCTAGCCATGCGATATCAATAACACTACCTTCCATACCGGTTCCCGCTAACCAGCCTGGTTGACCATTTTCACCAAACTGACTTAGCTGGGCTAAAAAGATGACAATTGCCAAACCGTTCACAAAACCCAACATGACAGGGTGAGGGACGATTCGAATAAACTTTCCAAGCTTTAAAACACCTGCTGTGATTTGCAATATACCCATCAGCACAACGGTTGCGAACAAATATTCAACCCCGTGATCAGCAACTAGGCTTACCATAACAACCGCTAACGCACCCGTTGCACCAGAAATCATACCAGGACGACCACCGATACAGGCCGTAATCAATCCAACCATAAAAGCGGCATACAAACCAACAAGAGGATCCACTCCCGCAACGAATGCAAACGCGACAGCTTCTGGCACCAGCGCTAAGGCAACAGTAAGGCCGGAAAGCAGATCATTTTTGTAACTAGAGACTTTTTGTAGCCGAAACTCAAACATCGTGTTTCTCTTTGGTTAATTAATCAAACGGTGGGAGACCCAATATAGCGGGCGCGAATTCTACCCCAGCCGGTAACAGAACACAAATCAACCAAGTTTACTATTTGTGTGGTTTTTGTAAATATTTCATAGCGTTACGCCTTATAACACTAAAAAGTATCCCTAAATAACAAGTACTTATGGAACGCTGACATTTGATAAGACTATTGATAAGACTATTGATAGAATAGCACCGCTTTATGACAATCAAAGACAGTTACCAAAGGAAGTTCCAATGGGCCATTCAGTAGACGTTTTAACCTCTGTACTCGCATCCACCGTACGCTCTTGGAGAGGCACATCGACAAAACGCAAAACACCAGAGCCTGAAAAGTTACTGACATTATATGACAGAGAAGGATGCCCGGACTGCCGCTTTGTCAGAGAAGCGCTTACAGAGCTAAATTTGGATGTAAACATTATCCCTTGCCCTGAAGGCAACAAAGAGGCAATTGCTAAATTAAAGAAGGCCTCAGGAGCTCCGCTAGTTCCATTTCTACTCGATCCAAATACTGACAAAAGAATGAGTGGCCAAGACTGCATTGTCAGCTACTTGTTCAAAGAATATCGAGGCTCACGTGTTCCCACTAAACTATCCTCGGGTATCCGAAACGCCATTGCGTCACGAATTGCCACCACACTTCGCAACGGTTCAGGTACGCAGTACCACTTAGCAAAACCGGCCGCTAAACCATTGACCCTATACAGCTTCGAATCAAGCCCCTATACTCGCCTCGTTAGGGAGCGCCTGTGTGAATTTGGTATCCCTTATACGCTAATCAACCTAGGCAAACAACAACGAGCCGACATGGGGCCCGCCAACTTCCGCATGACCTTAAAAGAATACAAGCCTTTGCCAAATTCAAAGCGCGATGATTTTTTTAAGCAGCACGGAAATGTTCAAGTACCATTCTTAGTTGATCCTAATACAGAATTAGAGCTATTTGAATCCAAGCAGATTCTGGATTATTTAGACAAGACTTACGCTGCCTAATCAACGCACTAACCGTCGCCTTCTGGAATATTAATAACATGAAGGGCGGCGGCTAATGTCACCATCGCTTGCTTCTCTGACAAACAGATACGATTCCCCAACCCTAAGAAACCGCCGGATGCTTTTGCTATCTTTTTCCCAATGGATAGCAGCGCCAATTTAAACGCCAGCGCCTCATCTTCCGTTAACTCCACATCGACGGCATTACGTATAGATTCCATACACTGATTAGGATCCATGTTCCCAGAAAAAACTTCGCTGGTAAGGTTTTCAAGATCCTGCAGTAATTCATTGGTGATCAACTTCATCAGTTCGATGTCCGATAACAACCCCTCCACCAATAATTTTTTAAAAGCTGATATTTCTTTTTGGTCAATTCGACCATCAGCTCCCGCAACAATATTAAAGATAATAAGGGGAGCATACAGTAGGGACTGCCATTCTACGGGGGTAAACCGATCTTTTGTTATTTTTATTATCATGGGGCCTCAAAACTAGGTGTCATAGTTAGGTATCAAAATCAGCTATCGAAACTCAAAAAACCATATCACTCTGCCCCACAGATGAAAAGTTATTATTTACTCTAGCAAGGTCTATACTAAATTATCAATTGATAAGCTTGTACTCTAGGAATGCCACAATGTCGAAAAAAGTACTTCTAATTGAAGATTCCAAATCCTTTGCATCACTCGTAGCAAGCACCTTAAAAAAACGACATCAATACGAAAGCGTTATCGCGCCTACTCTAGCCGACGCAAAAGCCCTATTAGAAGAAGGCGCGGATCACTATTTTGCCACCATTGTTGACCTTAACCTCCCCGATGCACCCAATGGTGAAGCAGTAGAATTGACCTCAGAATATAAAATCCCCAGCATCGTATTCACAGGGCAACTCAGCGAAGGTCTTCGGGAAGATATATTTAGTAAGGGTGTTTCAGATTACGTTCTTAAAACCGGACAGTACAATATCGATTATGTCGTTGATGCCATTCACCGCTTTGAGTGTAATCGTAACGTCAAAGTATTAGTTGTTGATGATTCAATGACCGCTCGCCGCCAAATGAGACGATTGTTGCTCACGCAATGCTATCAAGTAATTGAAGCTGAAAGTGGCTTAGCCGCACTAGGAGCATTAGAAGATAACCCAGATGTTTCTATCACCATAACGGATTGCCATATGGAAGGTATGGACGGTTTTGAACTAACCAAAACCATACGCCAAACCCGCACAAAAGAGAGCATGGCTATCATAGGCGTTTCTTCACAGGGAGGTAGCTCTATCTCCGCTCAGTTTATTAAACATGGTGCAGATGACTTTATCGTAAAACCTTTTATTCAAGAGGAATTCACCTGTCGAATTAACAAAAATGCAGAAACTCTGGATCACTTTGCTCACTTAAAAGCCCTAAACAATCAAAAGAATTTTTTAATGGGAATGGCTGCCCATGACATCCGCAACCCCCTCGGAATTATCGACCGCATTGTAAAACGTGCACTCTCCAGCAATCCAGCCCCTGAACGTATGGAAGAATACCTCAAAATGATCGAACACAGCTGTGGTGGATTATTAGAGCTTCTTACTGACATTTTGGAAATCTCCCGCTTAGAGAGTAAAGAAATTGTGATGGAGAAAGAGCTTAACCCTATTGAGCGAATCCTTAGTGAGCGCATCGATATGGTTAAACCACACTCAATGGAAAAAGACATAGGTATCATCAGCGATTTCAAAGACAACAACATCTTACCTATCGATCACAAACGTGTCGCACAAGTTGTTGACAACTTCATATCCAATGCTCTCAAATTCTCCCCACAAGGCTCTACCGTCACCGTTAAAACCGAAACAAAAAAAGACAACGTTATCATTAGTGTTTGCGATCAGGGGCCTGGCGTAAATGAGAGTGAACAAGCCTTATTATTCGAAGCATTTAGCCAGCTAAGCACTAGACCAACAGGTGGTGAAAGCAGCACAGGATTAGGGCTAGCTATTTGCAAATGTATTATTGAATCTCACGGTGGCACAATTGGTTATGAACGACTTGAAAACCTTGGCAGTCGATTTTATTTCTCACTTCCAATAACAACCGCAGAGTAAAGCCCAACAATGTTACGTCACTACCTTCCTTACTTCCCTTCGTGAAACAAACAGTATCGCTGGATCCAGCTTTCTATAAACGCTACAACGTCCTCTGGCTTATTGAGCGGCAACACCGACATTTCATCTGGGCCGACCTTCACGTCACCTTTCACTTCACTTTCAATCAAACCCTTATCATCAGTCACGAGTGCCACAATTGAACTTGCAAGCTCAGGACTGTCAACAGATTCACACAATAACGGCGTATTCAACGCCTTCCTATACACCTCAACCTTAGGAACCGCCCCTTGCCTGAAACCTTCTAATAACACTACATCGAGCGTTGCTGTATCCATTCTTTCCAGTAAATACTCCAATTTTGGATACATTGGCATTTCATGCTCCACCATTAACGCCCAACCATTTGATGATGCAAGTATCGCTTGCTCTGCTCCCGCCTTTCTCAGCTCATAACTATCTTTACCCGGCTTGTCGATTTGAATTTCATGATGACAGTGTTTAACAATACCTACACGCACACCTTTTTGTTTAAGTAATGATATAACCTGCTTAAGCAAGGTTGTTTTACCCGTATTACTACAATATGCAACAAACCCTAGAACGGGCAGCGGATAGTCAAACTGTAAGCTCATATTGTCTCTCTTAATTCGGATTTCATATCAAGGGCTTGGCAAAGGTTGTTACGTGAAAGGAAGTCGGTATACTTCCTTTTAAAGAATCAAAAACAATACAATACAATAAATGAATACTACCCTATTTTAAAGGAGCAACAATGCCCAAGATCAAACTTCATTGGCAAATTCTCGGGGCCATATTTCTCGCAGCCATTGCCGGTTATGCAACAGGTCTAGAAGCCAGTATCTTTGGCGTAACTTTTTATGCCATGTTTGATTTCGTCGGTACATTATTTCTCAATGGTTTAAAAATGATCATTGTACCGCTCATCATGGCCTCCATCATTTCTGGTATTGCTGGACTGGGGTCTTCTGAGGGGCTTGGACGATTGGGAGCAAAAACCCTGAGTTTTTATATGCTTTCTAGCCTTGTTGCTATTTTGGTCGGGTTAGCTGTCGTTAATATCGTTGAACCCGGTATTATAGACGGCAAACCCGGAGCAGAAATATTAGGGCTCAGCGCTGACACTGAGGAAACCCTTAAAAAGGTTGAAGGTAAAAGCGGCGGTGATATAGCACAAGTATTTTTACGTATGGTGCCAACCAATATTGTCTATGCTGCCGCAGACGGTCAAATGTTAGGCTTGATTTTCTTTGCCATATTATTTGCAGTCTTTATGATGCGACTTGACCCCAAACACAGTGAACCTCTCAGAAATCTATGGGAAGGCGTATTTCAAACCATGATGGGCATAACAATGTTCGTGATGAAATTTGCCCCCATCGGGGTGTTTGGCCTTGTCGCGAAGACCGTTGCAAAAACCGGTTTTGATGCATTGATTCCCATGCTGGTGTTTTTCTTCACCGTACTTGCCGCATTATTTATCCATGCGTTTGTTACCCTTCCTGTTCTGTTAAAAGTAATTGGCAAAGTCGCCCCGGTTAAGCATATTAAAGCGATGTCTCCAGCAATGCTCACCGCTTTTTCGACAGCCTCCTCATCAGCAACATTACCGCTAACCTTAGAATGTATCGAAAAGAATGCTGGGGTTTCAAATCGAACCAGCAGCTTTGTTTTACCCCTTGGTGCAACTATCAACATGGATGGTACAGCGCTCTACGAATGTGTCGCGGCAATGTTTATTGCCCAAGCTTACGGTTTAGACTTATCTTTAACCGTACAATTTACCATTGTATTAGTTGCGCTATTAACGTCTATCGGTGTCGCAGGCATTCCATCAGCCAGCCTTGTCGCCATCGCTGTCATACTAGGAACTATTGGATTACCAGCTGAAGGCATTGGTCTATTGCTCGTAACAGATCGTATATTAGATATGTTTAGAACATCAGTGAACGTATTTAGCGACTCATGCTGCGCCGTTATTGTTGCAAGAACAGAAGGAGAAGAAACAAACGTTGCTTAATTGCTGGCGTTATTGTTGCCTAGCCCACAACACCTAAGTGAAGTAATAGCAGAACTCTCCTTAAAATAGTAAGATCCGTGAAGCCTTAACAGCACCCATCATAAGGCTTTACGGATCTTACTTGCTAGGAGGCATCATGAAAAAACTTATCCAAAAACCACTTGCCGAGATATTAATCTCGCATCGTCGATGGTTTTCTTTTTTATCACTCATTGTTTGTTTTGGCTTATTACTTGGGCTACCCAAATTGGGTTTTGACAGCAGCTATCGGGTTTTCTTCTCACCAGACAACCCCCAGCTATTAGCCTATGACAAACTCAACAGTGAATATGCCAGCACAGACAATATAACGTTTATTGTAACTTCTCGAACCGAAAATATTTACACCCAAGATAATATTCAAACACTCATCACCTTAACAGATAAATCCTGGGCACTTCCCTTTTCCCAACGAACACAATCTCTTATTAATTATCCTTATACAGAAGTCAAAAACATCGATAAAACAGATGAGTTTATCGTTTATGACCTGGTAGATAAGGAGCTTTGGGAGACAAAAAACGGCTCAATAAGTCTTGTCCCGCCCTCCTACCTACATAAGCTTCAACAAAAAGCGTTAGCAGAAGACCTCTTGGTGAACCGTCTGATTAGCAGCGATAAAAGCTTGGCTATCGTCGACGTTGAGCTATTACTTGAGAACATATCACCAACAGACCGGTCGGCAATTATAGATGCAGCTCAACGTTTGCAAAAAGAAGCTCAGGAGAACTCCGATCTATCCGTTATTTTAGCGGGAAGCATCATGCGAGATTACGCGATACAAGAAACATCAGCTGCCGACGCATCAACATTACTACCTCTGATGCTAATATTTTCAATTCTTGTCAATTTTGCAATTCTACGCTCTTTAGCACTATTAATATCGAGTCAAATTGTCATCGTTCTTGCCGTTATTTGCGGCATGGGGGTTGCTGGCTGGATGCAGTACGATCTCAACGCCGTATCGGCGATGGCCGGGCTATTGATTATTATCCTGGCTTTAGCCGACACTGTTCATATCGGAGCAACGTATCTAAAAGAGTTGCAAAAAAACAAGACACCTCTTGATGCTATAAAAATCAGCCTACAAAAAAACACTAAAGCGGTATTCCTTACCAGTACAACAACGGCTACGGGTTTTTACAGTTTAAACTTTATGGATTCAAACGCGTTTGCAGACCTTGGAAATATCGCAATCTATGGCGTATCCATGGCATTTGTTTTATCGCTTACGTTATTCCCAAGCTGCCTGCTCTTGTTTACTCCAAAGAACCCTGGAACAGGGATACAACAGGAAGCCTTATCACGATGGATAGCCTCCATAGCCATTAACCATCAAAAACCTCTTTTTATTGTTTTCTTTATAATTACTGCAACAACCACTCCTTTCTTGGCGATGAATCAGTTTAATGATGATTTCTTATCAAAATTCCCAAAGGATGCAGAAATTTCCATTGCAGCCGATACGTATATGGAACATATGCCCGCAATCCACAGTATCAGCTACTCACTCTCGTCGGGCATAGAGAACGGCATCAACCAACCCGAATACCTTCGTAAAATAGAGGCATTTGTTAATTGGTATAAACAACAACCCGAAGTCACTCACGTCTATTCCTATGTAGATTTTATTAAACGCCTCAATAAGAACATGCACAATGGGGATGATGCATGGTATCGCATTCCAGAGAACCAACCATTAGCAGCGCAATATCTGTTTCTGTATGAAATGTCTCTTGGTTACGGCCAATCACTTAGCGAAGTAATTAACCAAGATAAATCAGCGCTCAAGATAACGGTTACTCTCTCCCACCTCGATAATAATGGCTTAATGGATGTGGAAGAACGTGCTAAACAATGGTTACTGGCCAACTACCCAGAATTCGATACAACGGGAACTAGTCAAGATATTATGTTTGCTCATCAGGGTGAGCATGTGGTGGTTAATGCCCAAAAAGGATCGGCGCTAACCGTAGTACTCATCACTATTGCCCTAATTATTGGCTTAGGGTCATTTAAATATGGTGCAATCAGCATGATCCCTAATTTGGTACCAGCAGGTATTATTTATGGACTATGGGGAATGTTTATTAAAGACATGGATACAGCGGTAGCAATTACCTACTCCGTTAGCCTAGGGTTAGTCGTTGATGACACC
Organism: uncultured Gammaproteobacteria bacterium; assembly: GCA_913063495.1. GTDB lineage: Bacteria > Pseudomonadota > Gammaproteobacteria > Pseudomonadales > Ketobacteraceae > 42-54-T18. Next base: position 22,365 of record CAJXXT010000034.1, read on the forward strand.
GTACATGTGTTATCGAAATACATCCAAGAACGGCGTAAAGGCATTGCCCCTAAGCTTGCCATTGAATACACCCTTGAAAATACCGCGACAGCACTAATCGTCACAACAATTATGATTGGCGGTGGGCTTTCTATCATGGCCCTAGCAAGCTTCCAGTCGAATGCCGTTGTAGGTCTTATCATGGCCCCTATAATAGTTGTCGCGCTGCTGTTTGATTTGTTTGTATTTCCAGGAATATTGCTATTTTTGGATGAAAAGCTTGTACGCAAAACCAAGCTAGACACTGTAAATTCCCCACCCCCTCCTCCGCTTATCGATTAGATGGCTCAAGTAATAAAAAAGGCACGCTGATGACGCGCCTTTTTTATTACTTATTTTCTGGCTTAAAATCAATGTGTTACAAGATTCCTGCAAAAACACACGTGACTTCGCTCACATTTCATACAAAACACCTTGATGTGGGATATATTCCCCCATATTATAAATCCTGTGAGAGGGAAATATTCCCTCCAAAATAAAGTAAGCCAGGAGAATAATAATGAACCTGAATTCACGCCTAAAACAAAATTTAACCTTACGTCCCATAGCCCTTGCAACGGCCGCGATCATTTCCACTACCGCATACAGCATGCCCACTGTACGAATTATTGGAGGTGCAGAATCCACTCCAGATACTTACCCCTGGATAGTCTCTTTACAAAGCAAAGATGGCCAGCATTTTTGCGGTGCCAGCTTAATCTCCAATCAATGGATACTTACCGCTGCACATTGTGTAAACGAAGATAAAGCAGATAACTTACAAGTCGTCATAAGTGAATTTGACCTATCAACTAAGAGTCAACAGGAGGTTACTCGCACAATCAGCCAAATAAGTTTTCATAAAGATTATGGCGATGACAATGATATTGCCATCCTAAAACTCAGCTCACCAGTCGAAAAAAACCCGTTGCACTAGCAACACCAGAGCTGATGTCTTCTTTTAAGACAGGTGACTCATTACGTGTAATGGGCTGGGGAAACCGCTCTACCAGTGGAGAAGATTTCCCCAACATCCTCCATGAAGTGCAAGTACCTCTCGCAGATCACGGGGTATGTAAAACCAACTATCAATCGGAAAGCATAGACATTACCGACAATATGATTTGTGCCGGGCTTGCGGATGGCGGAAAAGATTCCTGTCAGGGTGATAGCGGGGGCCCACTGGTATTTCAAAAAGACAACCTCTGGTACCAGGCCGGTGTGGTTAGCTTTGGTGTTGGTTGTGCCCAAGCAAAATTCTTTGGTGTTTATACCAATGTTGCCAGCTATCTTACTTGGATTGAAGCCACAAAAAATGGATCGAGCACTGATCCAGTCGATCCAGTCGATCCAGTCGATCCAGTCGATCCAGTCAATCCAGTCGATCCAGTCAATCCAGTCGATCCAGTCAATCCAGTCAATCCAGTCAATCCAGTCGATCCTAACCTGCCAGATGAATTTGATGACCTTGATGACCAGTTAGATAATGAATTTGATGAACCATTCGGAATTCCGGAGTTCATGGATTTCTTAAGTTTTGATGGAGAAACTGTCACCGACGAGTTGCACATCATCAACGACACTGACGCAGTGATTTCTATCGAAAATGTACACATCAATAACCCAAGTTTCAGCATTAAAGAAAACATTTGCAACACAACGCTAGATCCAGAATCTGAATGCAAACTAACCCTCAACTATACCGCTAGGGATGAAGGTACTGAATTTGGGTATTTAACCGTTACCATCAACAACGAAGATTATCAAACAGCGTTGATAGGTTTAACTTTAGACCTTATTACTGAGGAAAATGACTTTGATGATATGGATTGGTATCAAGAACCTGAGCAACCTTGGTCAAACATTGATGACGAATTTGGCTTTGAGCTAGGTTGTAACAGTATCGCAGAAAATGGCGGCACCCCTATCGCTACTGATGTCGAAGGCCCAGGAACACTAGAATTTGATTTTGAACTTGAAGGTGACTTAGATGGAAATACTCTCAACTACTCCGTTGATGGTGTTGTCATCAAATCCATCACATCAAATGCTCGCAGTACAAGTCATCTAACAACCCAAATATCAGAAGGAAAACACCGAATATCTTGGACTTATGATAAGAAAACAGGCAACAACACTGGCGCTAAAGCATCCGTTCGTAACGTGACATTTAGCCGTTCAGCAGAACCAGGTGTTGAATCACCTAGCAATTCAACCAGCGACAACAAAAACTCGAACAGTAGCGGTGGCAGTGGTGGTAGCCAAACCCCGTTATTCCTATTATCGCTAGCTTCACTTCTTGGAATGAAAAGAGCAAAAAATCGACGTAACCAATAACGTTACCAAGCGGTGTTGCATTCAACCTATTCCACTGAATACAACGCCGCTTCCTTTATTCTGTTTATAACTATAATGGTGATCCGATGAAAACAAACCTCAGCGTAATCCTAATGGCGGGTTTATTTTTCTTTACCCTAAACAGCACAGCCAACAACATCACTATCGACCCGAACAACGAACCTATCTATTCTATTAAGCTGGGAAAAAATATCGCGAAGATCTGGGTACGTAGTACAGGTTGTACAAAACAGGAACATTTTGATCTTATGATTTTAGATAAAAACGATCATTTTTCTATGCTATTAACACGAACAAAAAAAGATCCTTGTCGACGCAAACCTAAGATGATTGCGCTGACGTTTAACATTAATCAACCTAATAACAACGTGAGTTCATCATCATTGCTTTATCTACACAATCCATTACGTCAATGGACGCTGTAGATAAAGCAATGAACTTGACGTCAAAAGAAATTAGAACTCCTTCTTGATCGCCTCATCAACCAATACTAACAACTGATCTCTCACTCGCAATTTAGTACCATGATGAGCCTTAAGGTCTAATTGTGACATCATTTTAGCACCCGCCAATGCAGCTGAAAGCAATTGATCTTCTGGAACAACCTTATCCAAAAATCCCGCTGATACAGCATCATCAGGAGAAAATATCTCAGCATTATTAACACTTCGGCCAAAATATGAAGGTGTTAAACGACCACGCGCTAATTCAACGCCAAAATATGGCATTGTCATTCCTATTGCGACCTCATTTAAACCTACCTTATATTTTCCTGACACGCCGATACGATAGTCTACAGACAGTAACATTAATGCTCCCATCGCCAAGCTATGCCCGTTGCAAGCAATGATCACAGGTGCTGGAAATGTCAACAATCGCTGGGATAGTCGAGCGCCAGCTCCAACCAACTTACCAACCGCTGCAGGACCACCGTCCTTCATTACCGAAAGATCAAATCCCGCAGAAAACTTTCCTTCCCGACCAGTTAATAAAACAGTCGCTTTTTCTTCTTCTGCTTTATCCAACGCAGCATTAAGCTCATCAATTACTTGATGTGAAACAGCGTTAGCCTTTCCATCATCAAGAGTGATAATTGCTACATTTTCATCTTTTTCATACGTCACTAAAGTGCTCATTTTACATTCCCTACTTTTATATTAGCTGACATTAATACGATTCAAACAAACTACTCTACAAATTCTTCCATAAAATCCAGCGCTGCCTGTTGATGAATAGTCGTTTTATGGCTATCCCAAAGTGCCTGAACTTTATCTTGATTAAACTCTTGTCGGTCAACATGAACCTGAGTTTTCAACTCTCCTTCTGCAGATTCGGAAGGACATTTTGCAAACACAAACTGGTTATTGACCAACTCCAAAAACGGCCCAGATTTACTGGAAGGCATAATAAACACCAATTGCAAACCTAACTGCTTGGTAAGATAATTAATCACTTCTTTTGAACGGGTTTCATCCATTCTTGAGAATGCTTCATCCACCAACACCATGCGCAAATGACTGTTACCTTCTTTAAATCGAAAAGCTGAAGTCACCGCAGCAGAACGTATGATATAAAAAGGGGTTTCTGACTGCCCTCCACTACCTGTTCCATATTGGCTAAGGGGTATATCGGCTTTATCTTTTGGCTTTTTATAAATTTCGTATTTACGGTAATTCCGGTAATCTGAAATACGTTCTAATTCACGCATTGCTTTCTGCTCATCGTCGTCCAACAACATACTCATCATATTATCGCGAACTTTGATGCTCCGAGGAGACAAGTCGATCTCATTAAGGCTAACGCCATCACCGAGCTGGGGTTGATCAATAATCTCTTTAAAGAAGCCCTGATATTCTTTGAACTCAGGCACCCATTCACTGCCAAAGCGATAAGTTTCTTGATCAGCACCAAAACAATGGTTCTGTAGCTCTTCATTTAACTCGTCTAGCACCCGAATGCCATCGTTAATGGCTTGATAAATTGAGTGGCATAAATTAGTTACAAATGCGGTATTAAACGCAATCTTTAGATCAATCAGTTTGTCATGTTTTTCAACCAAAATATTGTTTTTAAGCCGATTATGAATATTATCCAATTCTTTTTGTAACTGACATATACGGGAAAACATTTTACGGGTTATATCGTTCTCATAATCCCGCTGAAACATGATTCCATCATTGGGCTGACACCGCGTATTGTGTTCTCGCACTGCAACTTCCAATTGACCGATAAGTTTACGCAACTCATTTTCGTATTCATTGAGTTGGTTTTTGAGATGTTCACAATTTGCCGATTCAGCTGCTTGGTCTGCGTGAGCTAACCGTTCATCTAAAGGATAATCAGGCCATACAGGGGATATTTGTTGTAACGTCTGCTCTTTATCATCAGCCGTTTGCAAAGTTTCTTCTTTACGATCTGCGACCAGCGTAATGCTTCGTTCTACCGCTTCCAGCTTGTTTTGCAAACCACCACTGCGTTTTAACGTTTTCTTTTGATGGGTATTAAGTTCTGTACGTTTCGATTCCGCCTCTATTAGCTCCGATTCGAGGTCATCAAACTCTGTTAGATCAAGTTGTTGCAACTTCTCTTTAGCTGACTTAAGAGAACGTTGAGACTCAACAGATGTTTGCACCAAATCACCGATTTGCACGTACTTAATACGATCAATCGCTGTTAACAATAGCTGAGTCTCGTTTACCGCATCACTTGCCAGCTGCGCTTGACGCCAAATATCATCAAGTTCATTACGTTTTGCAAGTAACGCACGCTCTCTTGCGCCTTGACCAAATACAAGCTCACTATCCGGTACGTCACAACGGTACATACTGTATGAACCAGACCCCATACCGCCACGGGTTACACCACGACGAGTAAAACGTAACGTTTCAGCATCCTCAACTCGCTCGACAGTACCGTAACTTGCACATAGATAATATTCTGCCGTTTTATGGGAGAACTCCATCACATGAATCATGGAATTCTTTGGAAGGTTCTGACGTAACTTCTGATAATCCTTTTGCGCCTTTTCGCCCTGAATAACCCTAGCCTTATTATTTCGTCCCCCTAAGGAACGAACAATAGCAATCGCTTGAGCTTCATAAGCAGGCTCCACAATAATGGAAAATCGTGCACCTCCAATATACCCTTCAATTGCTGACTGCCACTCAGCATCCATCACCTCGACATAGTCACATAACACGCGAGCATCTGCTTCTGGGCATTGTTTACGGATAGCTTGTAGAGCAACAACTACATACGGCGGGTAACTAACCTGTTGGGTTTCTAACGAGGCAATTTCTAATTGTTTTTTTTCTGCTTGCTTTTCACATTGTGCTTTTTGTGTATTTTGACGTTCCCGCAGATTAGCGACACCATCACGAATACTAACGCCATCCTCTTGATCCTCCCTGCCACTTAACGCATTAACCAGTTGAACATGCTGCTGCTGAAGCTTTACCACATCATCGAGCAACTTTTCTGATTGTGCGCCATCAACCCAGTCTTCATTAAATAGGGTCGTCATATCAGGCAACGCTTGATTTTTCCCACCCGATACTGATGCAAGATTCTTTTTAAGAGGCTTCTGAGCTAGCCCTAGTATATCAAGTGCCAAATTTGGTTTTGAAAGATGCTGCTGAATGGCTTCTGATGCTTGCGCATTAGCTCTTAGCTGGGCATCTTGAGCATATACTGGCCCTTGCAGTTGTTGTAGGCGTTTATTATTCTCGGTCACCGACTGCTCGTAATGGTCTTTATCTCTTAACGCAGGAACCCCTAGGCGTTTAGCATTAAGCTCATCAACAATCTGCTGAATATCTCGCAACCGCCCGTCATTTACAGATATTTCCCGCTCAACCTCTTCAAACTCATTCCTTAACGTTTGCTGCTTCTGTTTCTCATTCAGATAATTTCTTTGCTCTTCCAAATAGCAGGCTTTGGCATAAATATAGGTGTGTTCTTGCCACTCAATCCAACGCTCAACATAGATCTGGCCCTGTAACTGAGCATGACTTAAAATATCGATGCTTTCTTTCAGTTTTCTTGCGTCATTTTCCATCGCGTGAACATTTTTCATCAACCCAGAAACTGATCGAATTGCTTCACCAAGGTCCTTTTTCTCTAACACTTCATTGGCAACAAACGAATGTATACCTTTTTTATTTGGCTTATAGGCCATAAAACCCGAAAATGCTTTCGCCGCATTCATGGCTTCTCGGTCAGTAACACGTCCACTAATACCTCTAAGCGCAGCGTATAAACGAGCCAAGTAGGATTTTTTTGTATCGTATTTTTCTACAGATTTCTTGCCAACTTGCCGACCTAGCAGCGAATATATTTCGGTAATAGGGACAACATGTTTTCCGTCGTCGTAACTTCTCACAAAATGATCTATCGATAATTGTTCATTGGTAACGATCATAAACAATGTACTATCAAGCTTTGCTTGTCGTTGACTACCAACGGTTTCTAAAAAAGCGCGATTAGCAATAATAGCGGTAAACGGTTCAGCGCTTTCACCTTCTGTAGGATGAAATACCGCAGCAATATAACCATCCGTTACCCAAGGTCGTGCATAGCTACCATCATCACAACCAAGCACATAGGATTCTAAGGTTCGCATTTGTTTACCGCTGCGCCCTCGCTGACTGGTTTCTTCTTGCCCAGGATTATAAGAAAACAAGGTATCGTGAGCAGCCGTCATAATGGTTTGCAAGGCATCAGCCGCGGTTGTTTTACCGGAACCATTCCCACCAGACAGCAAATTTACCGGGCCGTATTCAAATTCTTGATTGGGAATACCGCCCCAATTGACATAAATAAATTTCTTTAAAAACATGAATTACTTAGCTCTCGATTTTATTTACAGTAGATTCTTCAAACTCAGCTTCAACGTCAGTTTCCACGTCATTCGGCATTACGCTCTCATGACCCTCATTAACTAAGGGTTGCAATGCATCAAGAACCTGATCACTAACGTAACTCACGATCATTGGACGAATCCTTATCCATGCCTCGCCACTTTCAATATCCTCTTCTTTACGATACTGAATCAGACGTAACTGTTTCAAACTGCGAAACAGATCTTTACGATGCGTTATATTATTGGGGAGCGTCTTCTTTAAAAGGTTTTTCAACGCTATATTTAACGCTTCCAGCGACAAAGTCGCACACCCATTCTCATCGACCTGCCCTTCTCGCAGCGATTTCTCATATTGACTACGCAACACCAACACAAGTTCCACTTCAGTTTTATTCAACCGTGAACGCATACCGGATTTAAACGGTGGATCATTTTCATCAACCATGCCAGGCACTTCACTTCCCGGCGGATACAATCGAACAAACTGAAACCGGGTATCATGCTGAATGCGAATACGAAGCATACCAAGGTAATCATTCACCAAATTCTCTAGTCGCAAATAACGATCATAGAGCAGCTGTTCTTTTTGGCTTTCGTCACGGCACAAGACGCCATAGTCCATAAGACGTATTAACAACTCACTCAGCTCATTGGTACTGATACCATTTTTTTCTAACTGTTTATCAATGGACGCCAACACTAGCAATTACCCTCGTTCAACCAATTCAATATAATATTCATCCAATTTTTTGATATATCCATCTGAACCATTGTCAATCACATCAAAAGGTCCTTCTATACGAAACAGATATTCGGTATTTAGGTTATTAATACTGCCCACCTCTATGGCGTGCACGGCACTTAACAAATCATCTGCGGTTAAGACGGGTAAATGACGCGTACTGACACGCTTGCCATTGCCTATAGCATCAACGAGATAGGTACGAGTATCTTTGTCATTGATTGAAAACGCTTTATCAACAACCTGTTGCACATAGAGTTGTTTTCTCGCATCTCGATCCAACACAACGGGTTCATTGACGGATGTTTTCACGATACGTTTCTCTCGCTCTTCCGACAGCTTTAGGTGTGCAGGATCAACAAAACCAACGCTGACCGTTTCCATAAGCCCTGCAGTCACATCCATTAATGCAGCCTGTTCGGATTCTGGCAATGTAGTCAATGCTTGGCACATCGACACCAAATCATCATTCCTCTGCTGACTTAAAAAACTCATCTGACGAATAATTATATCCGCTCGTTGAGTAAAGCTTTGCAACGCTTTTCTCAACGACGGGAGCATTATATCGCAAGCATTTTTCAATCGACTTTCAATGGTATCTAAAACAAAGTATAGATAAGACTGATTTGCCGCAACAATGCCATCAGGGAATATCTGACGTAATTTACGTTCGGCGTCGGCTTTGAACTGTTTACGTTTACGTCGTATTTTTGTAATCGTATTGGCAATTTCTTCTCGATGTTTTTCCACACTATCTGCTGACAGTCGCACCGCGATATCCGGCTGAAAACGCTTTTCCATAAAGTCAAAAAACTCATCACTGGCTTTTTCGACCATTACATGGGCTTCAACTTCCTTCACTAACTCACGTTTTCGCTCATCCAGTTCTGAAATAACATCGGTAAAATCACTAATAATGCGTTCAGAGTATTCATAAGCATCTAACAAGTCGTGTATGTCACCCATATCAAGAAAGGCCTTAAGCGCATTCCGAGTATTTCGAGTGTTTCTATGCCGTGTTCTTATGCGGGAAGTGTCAATATCAATAAATGGCTGAGTAAACACTCGACCCTGTCGTGTAAAGCCGAAAGTGCTTTTGAGCGTCGCCTCATCCATTTGACGCTCAAGCCAACCATACTCAATTAGTGTATTCAAAATCCAGACAGCTAGTTCACGCTCATTACGAAATCGACTAACGCCTTCCTCTTCCTCATCACTATCCAATATTGGCGCACGCGTTATAGCCTCTTGAAAGGTGTCTAACAGCTGGTTGCGATCGACACCATGGCCATAGTCAGCCAAGGTACTGTATAAACGCAGGTAGAACAGCCGTAAACACTCAATGAGCACTTCCCGGTACTTACTCGTGAGAGGCTTAAAAAACTGGCTATGATTGTCAGTAAAAAACATACGTAAAATCCGTAGAATATCGTGCCTATTGTCGTGCCTAATATCGTGGGCAAGCGACCGATAGTAGGTGTCATCTACTCACTTGTCCATCGGTATACATCGCGTCTATAGCAATAATTAACCTTAGACACGTTACTTCCACCTTCAACCTTGGTTTCGTCAACCAAAACAACAACTTTGAGAGTGGTTGGATCCACATTTATAGCTATTTCCCTGCATCTTCAAAGCACTTAGACAATATCAATCTTGCTGAAATAAACCGCTTTTATAAATTATTAGCTATTATTTATTAATCACTTTAGGACAGCCACACCACCTTTCGGAGACATATCTATGCCTATTCGTATCGCCATCAATGGTTTTGGTCGTATCGGTAGAAATACTTTACGCGCGCTTTATGAAAACGGATACAGAGATAGGCTGGAGGTGGTCGCAATAAATGATTTAGGTAAAGGTGACGTAAACGCCCACCTCCTCCGTTATGACACAGTTCATGGAAAGTTTCCTGGCTCAGTGAGCTACCAGAAAGGCACAATGACGATCGACGGGGATCCGATCGCTATTCTGTCAGAAAAAGACCCCACTGCTCTGCCGTGGAAATCTCTGAACGTAGATCTAGTGTTTGAGTGCACTGGGCTTTTCACTAAACGCGATGATGCAGCGGCTCATGTAGAAGCTGGAGCAACCAAAGTTATCGTCTCCGCTCCATCGGAAGGTGCAGATGCCACGATTGTCTACGGCGTTAATGACGACTTATTAACTGAAAAGCATATAGTAATATCAAACGCCTCATGCACAACAAACTGCCTGGCCCCAATAGCAAAACCCATTCACGATGCGATAGGGATTAAGCAGGGTTTAATGACAACGATACACTCCATCACCAATGATCAAGCGCTTACTGACGTGTACCATAAAGATTTGCGACGCGCCCGATCGGCAACACAATCAATGATTCCGACAAAAACGGGTGCCGCAGCGGCTGTAGGTATAGTGCTTCCAGAACTAGCAGGTAAACTTGATGGTATGGCGATGCGGGTACCCGTAGTTAACGTATCGGTTATTGATTTCACTTTCACCGTTGCTCGAAAAACCAGTGCCGGTGAAATTAATGAAGTCATGATGAAAGCGGCCGCACGATCAAAGGGCAGTATATTACAAATTAACCAGGAGCCTTTGGTCTCTATTGATTTTAACCATAACCCTGCCAGTGCAATCTTTGATTGCACACAAACCCATGTGAACGACAACCTTGTTAAGGTGATTGCTTGGTATGACAATGAATGGGGGTTTTCAAACAGGATGCTAGATAATGCCATTGCGTTGATGGCTGTTGGATAGCACCCTGTTGTTGAGGTAGAAAGTTAAGGTAAAGAGTTAAGATCAACGGAATTAATCAAGTATTGATCTTGCTATAATTTCCTTCATAATTTCTGATGTACCCGCTAATATCCGGTGTACACGCTCATCCTGATATAGCTGGCAAATTGGATACTCTTCCATATAACCAGCCCCACCATGCAGTTGAAGACCCACATCAACCATTCGCCCGTTTAGTTCACTAGTCCATAACTTTGCTCTAGCGGCATCAACTGCATCAAGCCCTTCACCATTAACCATTTCTACACATCGATCAACATAACACTGTGCAATATCAATCTCGGCATCAAGCTCTGCCAATTTAAACCGGGTATTTTGCATTTTTGAAAGTGGCTTTCCAAAAACCTTACGTCCCGTCACAAACTCTCGAGTATGAGCCATTGCAACCTTTGCGGCAGCAACATTACCGCAAGCAGCAATTAAACGCTCCTCCGCTAATCCAACCATAAGATGATAGAAACCACCATCAACTTTCCCAAGAACATTTTTATCTGAAAGCTTAACATCATTAAAAAACAACTCCGCAGTATCCTGTGACTTTAGGCCCATTTTTTTGAGATTTCTTCCTCTCTCAAAACCTTCCATACCACGCTCCACTAAGAACAATGTCATTGCATGAGGGTTGTTTGGGTTAGTTTTCGCCGCCACAATTATTACATCAGCATTTATGCCGTTTGAAATATAGGTTTTTGAACCATTTAAAACCCACTCATCCCCTATTTTTTCTGCATGAGTTTTCATTCCAGCCAAATCAGAACCTGCATCTGGCTCCGTCATGGCGATAGCGAGAATAATTTCCCCAGTAATCATGCCAGGAATAAAACGTTGCTTTTGTTCTTCCGTGGCAAAATGTTCAATATAGGGACCAACCAATCGACTATGTAATGTAATAAAATAACCAGAGTCACCATGATTTGCATTCTCCTCTACCAGGATTTGTTCATAACGAAAATCTTTCAGGCCTAAACCACCATATTTTTCATCTGCCCACATACAAAGAAAGCCCATTTCCCCTGCTTTTAGAAACGCTTCTCTATCTACAATTCTTTGCTCTCTCCACCGCTCGCGATGGGGGGCAATTTCTTTTTGGAAAAATTTTATTGCAGTATCCCGGAACTGCTCCATCTCTTGTAAAAAAGGTTTACGTTGCATAAAAATATCTCCTAATACTGCTAAATAATTGTTTCAGTAAGGTCTAGCCATTCAATTGCTAAACTTATGCCAAAGCTTTATCTCTAATTTCTGCTAACATTCGATCCAATTCAGGACGCCATTCTTCTATTAAGTGGCTGTTATCATCTTTCCAGGGATGAAAATCA
>CAJXXT010000035.1 GCA_913063495.1 uncultured Gammaproteobacteria bacterium
CCAAAGCTAAATGCATTGGAACTCAGTTACGTGCATACGGGGATATTTGAAGATGATCCTATTGATTATCTAGACGGATCGGTAACGCAATATATTCGTCGCCACTACCATGGTACTGTGATCGCAAGCGGGGGATATACACCGGACTCTGCTGGCAAGGCGGTGGTGCGTGGTGATGCGGATTTGATTGCTATTGGTCGACCCATTATTGCGAATCCAGATTATGTAGAGAAAGTCCGTACGCAAGCACCGTTAGTCGAGTATGACGAAAGTATGTTGTTGGAATTGGTGTAAGGGTAAACGGAGAATAATGTCTTTTTCATGTGTGCTAATGTGTGATCGTGATACCTGGGTCTATTCTACTTTAATGATTAAATATAGGAGGGGGTCTATACTTAATCATTGGAGTGAATACTTGTCACGTTAGGTAGAGTATGCGTACTTTTTTTATCGTATTGTTTTTACTGAATGTTATCTTGCTGAGCACGTTATGCTCTGCCTGCCCTGATACGGAAAAAAACAATTCTAATAGAATTATTTTTGGTGTTTCCCCTTGGGTTTCATCTCAAGTCGCTTCACTTTGGTCTGAAAAGATTTCGAGCCACTTTAAAGCACAAACGTGTTATAGCGTGAAGTTCCAAAGTAAGGCGAATTATGAAAAATTCATAGCGTCAGCATTGGCGGGAGAATATGACATTATTCATCTGCCACCTCATATTGCGAGTTACTTAATAAAGGAGCATCAGTTTAAGCCAGTCGCCATTGGATTTTATCATACTGATATCGTTATCTTTTCTAACGCAGAAAAAGGCATTAAGCAGGTGCGTGACTTGGAGGGAGAGATCATTGCGGTTCCTGACCCTCTAGGGTTGGTAACATTGGTTGCCCGAGAAAAAATTGAAGCCGTATTACATAGCCCGCCTGATTTTAAATACTTTGGTAAACATGACTATGTTGTCAGTGCCGTTCTGAAGGATCAGGCGATGGCTGGGGTTGCTATATCAACGTTACTGGATGCCTATGTATCGCCTTTTAGGGAGAATATTCATATTATAAAAACCTTCACCAAAAATATGGATGGGATCGTTGTTGCGAGACCAAAATTGGATGATGATGTGTTAATCAGCATTAGAAATGCATTATTCTCATTCAAGGCGAATGACTTTACTCTTTGGAAATCGTGGAAGCCAGTAAGTGAAGCTGAAATTAAGGCGCTACACATACAGCAAGAACCCTATGTTGGTTTTTTGAAGCGGTATTTTAAAAGTAAGCAATAGTGATCAGTGGGTGATTTAGTTAAGTATTGTATATTGATACCCTTCGTAGCAGGATATGGCACAGCTTAGATTTCAATAGTACGAGTGAGTTTTTCATTTAACATCGCCTCAACTTAACCGGAGGAATGCAAATGAAAAAGGCGATATTATTCTTAACAATATTGAGTTTAGCGGGCTGTGCAACAGTGACGAAGGATCTTGCTAAGACGTTAAGGTATGCAGGGGGGCAAAGTGTAGGGGTTAAGAATATTGATTTTAAGGAGTTACAATCCCGCAAAAGAGGCGAGGCATGTACGGTAAATTTATTCTTCTTTATGCCGGTCTATGGCGATGGTTCAATCATATCTGCTGCTGATCAAGGGAATATCAATAATGTGGAGCTTATTGGTGAAACTGGCATGTGGTATTTTCCTTTTAATAGGAATTGCACCATTGTCTATGGCGACAGCCGGCCTTCGTTTTGAAAGGGTTTAGGTAGAAAGAATTAATGAACGTATAGTCTACGAGAGGAAAAGAGGGTATATCGGGTGATGTAGCTGCCTGGAGACCTAAAAATATGTCAAATGGAGCTTAGAAATCAGTTTTTATTGTGTATATGGCGTATCATAGTATTACTTGTGATGAATTATGCGCATACGGTGTGTTTCCCCATCAGTTATGCGCGATTTTCTCGAAGTTGATCCCGCTTAAGTTCAGGCTTTTCCTCTAGTAAGTTAGTTATAGAGTGGAAGAATCATGAATAGGTCAAATACAAAATAAATTACTGTTAACCAACAAGATAGAAGTAAATGTTAATACTAACTCGTTCAATTACTCAAACCATCATCATTGGTGATGATATCAGTGTCTCCGTTTTGGGTGTAAAAGGCAATCAGGTGAGAATCGGAATCGATGCACCAAAAGATGTCGCAGTCCATAGGTCAGAAATATACGATAGAATTATCAATGAGCGTCAATCTGTAAATGCAGCCCCAAGTGAAGCCCCAAACGAAGCCACACACGCGACTCCAAGTGTGCCCCCAAAAAGTGACTTGTATAATAGATTGGTTGCCAAGCAGGGAGCTTCCGATGATGAAAGAGGCTCTAAAAATGTTAAAGCAACAACGATTACAGTCAAAAAACGGCGGAAAGTGGTTATTTAGAAAATCTCACGTCTGGATAGGCAAATAAAGATAGATGCCTTTTACTCCAATACACATGGGGCCTGGGATTTTAATTAAGGCGCTTTTGCAGAGTAGCTTTAGTTTAATGGTATTCGGTTGGACTCAAATTGTAATGGACATTCAACCTCTGGTTGTGATGCTTACAGGGGAAGGTCACTTACACGGTTTTACGCATACGTATGTTGGCGCGACTCTACTTGCTGTTTTTTCTGCATTTACGGGTAAATACCTTTCCGAAATAGGTCTAAAAGTATTAGGGTTAGTTGAAAATAGCCCCATCACAATCTTATGGTGGGTTAGTTTCCTGAGTGCTTTTATTGGCAGTTTTAGTCATGTTTTTATAGATAGTATTATGCATACTGATGTAGAACCGTTTTATCCTCTTACATTAGTTAACAGTTTTCATGGTTTAGTATCGATATCAACATTACATAAAATTTGTATGTATAGTGGCCTTGTCGGTGCGGCAATTTATTATGCGGTTAATTATTGTACTTCAGTGGGAGATAAGGAGTATAAAAATCGCCCATAAAATTAACTCGGCTAGGCCTGCGATGTTGTGTTTTTTTGATCCTTTGGATGGTAAATTGTCATGGGTTATTTATGTGGAGATTTGAATTAATGTTAAAAAAAGCGGTGCTGATATTAGTACTTTCGTGTGTCAGTAGTGCGGAAGCGACGTCTATTTACAAGTGCATTGGTGAGAGTGGCAGAACTGAATTTTCGCAGGCTCCTTGTTCTGATTCTGCAGAGCACCTTATTATTGATGTTCCGAAAATAGGGACAACAGGGAGTACTAATGCACGTAAAGTTTTGGATGATATAGAAAAATCGAATCGATTAAGAGAGATCAATCGAGAGACCAAAAAGCTTGAAAAAGGAATTAGCAATTATCAGAAAGAAATGGACTCTGAGATTCGACGATTGAGAGATAAAAAAATGTATGCTGCAAACAATCTTGCTGGAGCCACTTGGGAAGAAAGTATATCAACTGAAATGAGTGCAATTGTCGCAAGTATTAAGACAAAAATTGATGCAGCTAGAGAGAAAATTAAAAGCCTTAATGATGAAAAAGAAAAAATGCTATGAGTAGATTCTGACATTTTTTAGGAGCTAATATGGGGTCATTTGGATTTTTTAATACACTACAACGCCTGCCTGGATTAGCTGTACGACAAGCTTTTGCGGTGTTCGACACGGCTGAGACCCTGCAAGGTAAACCATTCACTGATGCGGCATTGATTCGACCTAATATTGATCGTAAATTATTCAATGTCAGCCATTATGGGATCATGATTCCTAATCTGCCGGAGCCATTTAAATTTTTCTCATTGATGGCCGTTATCGGTACCTCTGGTAATCGTTTTATTGATACTGACCACATGTTGGTCGATGAACCAGGGCGCAATGCAACGCAGGTTAGTGGTACCGCGGCGCAAGGAACCGGTCAATTCGCTTCCTACTCGATAGATCGTGATTGTGATATTCATATTGATGGCAGTCTGGTTAAATTTGGTGAAGATGTAACGCTAAGTGGGCTCTATCCAAATATACGGTTACAAGTTACAAGGGCGGATTTTGAATATGTCGATGCCGCACCTAATTGATGGCGTGATGTTTGCTGTTCCAATGAAAACGGTTTTTGGAATATAAAAAATACTCCTGCATTCCTGTAAATGGCCTATGTTTATCTATGTGATATTAACTGAGTACTTATGATGAACGACGAAGAGTTTCAGAGTTATTTGGATAATTGCTACGAGGCGCTTGAGAAAAAACAGCAAGCACTAATGGAAGACTATGGATTTGGGTTGCTTGATCAGTTTAATCATGACTTTGATAAAGAGGAAATATATTTCCTTCGTGATCATACCTTAGAAGTAAAAGCGAAAATCATTCCAATTGGCAGTTGCAGCGCTGAGTTTGAAACGTGGGTGTGGGCCTGGGCAGACGATATGTTCCCTGATGCGCTTCGAGCGAAATCGAAAAAATTAAAAGAGCTTGAGTACATGACGGGTTTCGAGATGTTTGGTAGTGAATCCATTCAAGTAGATGAGGATATGGTTTGGGAAATAACCGCTATGGCTCTTGAACTATGGGGTTCTGAAGGGGCCTATAAAGCGCCAATTAATGATGTGTTGTATTTTTATGCACTGAGTGATGTTCAGAAGGTGGTGTTGAAATAAAGGGGAAGGAGCTCTTGATCTAAATTTTTACTATCTGCCATACGGTAGATAGTAAAAAAATGTCAGCAATGTATGGTTGTGGAAAATAATAAAAAAAGGATTATTCCATGACTGTCTTCAAAATGAGTGCGTTGCTATTTTGTCTATCTATCACTGGGTGTCAGTTAGAGTCAACAGCGAATGACTTTTTTTATGTTCCATGGCCGAGCGATACGCGATTAGTTGATGGTGGGAATGTACTGTCTAGTGGGCAAGAAAAGGGTTACGAATACCCTGGTGCAGAGTCTAGCTTGACACTGGACGTATATCATCTATTTGCGAATCATGTGCTTTATCGTCAGGGTGCTCGCAAAATGGATAGGCAAAAGTTTGGTGTGAACAGCGCTATTTTCTTTACCTTTGAACAAGTTGTTGCCAGTGACTCTTTGCCTGCTAGTCCGTTAAGCACTCAAGAGAGAAGTTCACCTGTACAGTTAGTGAATATCGATAGGTTATCTGACCAATTTCACAAAACAGTGCCGCTAATGCTCGATTTTAAAGGCAGGGGAACAAAGCAGCGTCCAGAGAACGTATTGAGTATTCTGCCATATCCTGGATTCACACTTGCATTTGATAGCCGCTACGCGGCAATAGTATTCAATGACTTGAAAAATGGGATTGGTGAGCCTTTAGAGAAAAAACAGCTTTATCAAGATATTAATCATGTCTGGGATAAATCCATGGTATTGACTGAGTCTCAACATCTGCAGTGGCAGCAGGATAAGGTATTGGTTGAGAATTACGTTGCTAGTATTGGTCGCGAAATGGACGATGTAGTGGCGTATACCGTATTCTCTACACAGAACCCAGCGAAGATTACCCTGGATCTGAAAGATGCTTTGCATACATTGGATGATGCTGATATTCAAGAAATGGTAGTTCGTGATGATCCGATTGAAGCAAATAATCCGGCGTTTACATCCGGCTGGTGTGGTAGCGCTGGAGGCGTTGTTAATTGGGTGACCCTAACGGCGAAGGTGAAATTGCCCCGATGGCAAAAAGGTGCGTTTCCGTATTTGTTGTTTGGAGGGGAAACTGAATTCGAAATGGAAAATGGTAAAATGGTTATTCCCCAAAAACATGAGGTGGTAACGATGAAAGTGGCAGTGCCTTGTGATGCGACGAATGCTCCGAACGCATATATTGTTAGTCAAGGGGGGAACAGTTCAACAGCAGAAAGCTCAATAGGTTTAGCAGTTTATGCGCTAAATGGTGAAAGTGGTGCAAATGATGACCCTGGAGATGTGTTAGTGATAGGCGTGGGGGACCTTATCTCTGGTTATGATCGAAAAGGTGATCCAGATGTTCAAAAAGCGTTAAGCCTTGTAAGATCCGTGACTGAAGCAGGTGGGTTTGAGGATCGTGAAATTTTGCCCGCAATTCGTAATGGATATTTTAACCCTGTTGCTGCTAGAGGAAATATGAGACAAGCAGCCGCTGAAGCTTATATCTTGAAACGTGTGGCAGAGAACCTGGTGCATATTGTTGAAGAGACTTTTGAGCTTGAGTATCTAGAGGGGATGGGGTTGTCGTTAGCGCATTTTTCGGTAGATAAAGATCGGCGTGTTGGGCTGGCAGGTTTTAGCCAAGGTGCCAATAACAGTATGGTTAATATGGTGATGGATGAACATTATGACTTTGCTTATGTAGGCAGCGGGGCTGGATTTGATTTGCCGCTAGTTGCTGACAAGCCGGGGGTGAAGGCCTTGTTGGGGGTCATATTCCAGGACTTGGAATATGATGAGTTAGACTTGTTTCATCCCATTGGTAGTTTTGTACAGATGGCGTTTGAAGCGATGGATTCGAGCAATTATGTGCCTTATGTGAATCCCACAAATTTATTTGTAACCGCAGGCTCAAGGGATACCAATGTGCCCCCACTTGCATCTGAACAATTGGCGATAGCATTGGCGAGACGAGGTTTAATGTCTGCTACCGGTGGGGGTCAAGGAAAGCTCTTAGATGTTGAGAGTTTTGCTAATGTGTTAAACCAAGACCCGGTGATGAGCTTTCCCATATCAGGTAATATTTTGTCTGGGCAAGGGACGGGAATATATTCATATGGTGACCATGGTCATTGGGAATGTGGAGACGTGGGAGGGTTCCTTTATAGTGCAACCCGGGGAGGCCCTGCAGTGCTGAATTACCCTTGTGATAGTTTATACTAGTGGCAATTCTAAATAAATAAATGGTAGCCGTAAAGTATGGATAACCCTTATAAACCACCTGTAGCTGATATGGATGAGGTTGAAAACACGGTTTCTGTCAATAAAACTTGGTGGAGAATCGTTCTTTTTGTATTTGTTCCTCTTGAAATATGGGGTGAATACGAATCCTTTGCTGTGAATGAATATGATCAGAGTTTGATATGGCGAGTTGTGTCATTGCTTATATATTTGGTGTTTTATGTGGCACTCGTAGGTTTGGCTTTTGATAAAAAAATATTAGGTTCAAAGTTCTGGGGTTCATTTTTACCGGTTATTATCTTGAATGATATTGGCGAATTATATTTGGTTTTTGCAGTGTTTAATGAAGAATTGATGGCAACTATTGTTACCATTGCTGTGATTTTTCCTATATTGATAATTCCTTGGTATGCAGTTTACAAATATTATAAAGTTCGTAAATTTAACGATGCTGAGTGATGATAAAGGTATTTATTTTTTAATATCTAAAACAAGCGTCTTATATTTCTCCCAATAATGATGTTTATTTGCGGGTGATACAAACCACGATTCATTGAGGGTTCGAAATTTATCCTTATCCCGGGTGTTGATGAGTATTTTATTTATCTTGGCGATAATATCTCTTCCCCAGGGGGTGTCTGGACATTCCACTGTGCCACGAATGAATTCCTTTTTGTTTTCAATCATTGGGATTTCAATAAAGTCACTCATATTTGCCCCTATTTTATTTACGGCAAACTTCATCACAAAATTATACTCAATAAAATAGTCGATTCGCTTTCGATGTAACATTTTGACCAAACCATCAACAAGATCTTGGCCAGTTCGTCTAAATAGATGAGCATCATTTTCATGAGACTTTAAAATAGGTGAGAGTATTTGCCCAAATTCGAGGTCAGCCCTAACACCCAATATAAGTTTGGGATTGTTGAGTAGTGAGGTGAGGGATGCTTCTTGTAGAGATGGAAACTTCCCCTTGTTGTCTTTATGGATAAAAATGCTATGCCCAGAAACTAATGCATGGGGTACTGAAGTAACACCATAATTGGGCTCTTCCTCGTAAACATTAGTGGGGTAGCAGCCCTCTTGGCCGCTTTCTATATATTTTAAAAGCCGAGGGTAGGGCAGAAAAGTGCGTTCGTGTCGATAATCTGGTAGTTCATGCTCTAGAATATCAATGATTTGCTCAGCATACCCCTGACCTTTTCTTGGGCCATCCAAAATGAATGCAGGAGGCCAGTTGGTAATATACCATGTTAACAAGGGCTTATCGTCTGCCAATGCATTGGTGGATATAACCATTAATAAGGCAAGGACTACTCTCATTTACTTTTACTTCCTACAAAAGGTAAGAAGTTTCAGTATAGTTTGTCTGTGAACAAAGATGCAATTATTGTATCTTATGCTGGATTCGATATGGCTCGTTGTCTTATCTCATCTGGTGATAATCCTTTCCATCGGCGTAACGCTCGCCTGAAATTGGATGCATCGCTATATCCTAGCTGTAATGCTACTGCCTCAATATTCATGCTGGATTCAGTTAATAACTCTTCCGCTTTTTTTAATAAATAATCTTCCTTAAGGGAGCGAAAGGAAAGACCTTCTTCTTTTAAGCGTCGTCGCAGTGTACGTTGAGTTAACCCTATTTGTGTTGCGACTTGGTTTAAATCTGATTTTCTATTCGGAAGGTTGTGAAACTGCTGGCGAACTTGATCACCAACACATGATGAATTTTGTAGTGATTGAAATTCACTTTCAACAGTGATTTCATAATCCTTGCGATGAATCTGGTGACAAAATAAGGAGTGAGCATTGAGCTCAGTGGCAGGAAAGATAAGCTGAGTTGTTGGATGACCAAAGCTTATTTTGGAGTGGAAAATTTCGTGGTACTTTTCTTTGTAAGAAGGAGCGTCGTGGGAGAACTTGCATTCGATGAGTGTAAGTGGTCGACCGATCAACTGAGCTGTTGATGTTATTATACTGGCGACAATACTTTCTGTGTGTAAACGAACCCCGGGAGAGTTAGCGTCAACTGCATTGGTATATTTGAAGGTGAGGTATGCAATATCTTTTTCAATTGTCACATGTCCTATCATTGGTACTTGTAGAAGGTATTGGTATCGTTCTGCCGTTTCGATAGCATCACGAAGTGTTGGCATTGATGCCAATAACATTCCAACACGATCTCTTGAGAAAAGCCCTATTCGGCAACCCATTTGTAATCCAATATCTTGATTCGGCAATCCCCTACCGACATTGGCAATAATTTTGATTTGATCTTTCATGGAAAATACAAGGGGATCACGTTCGAGGTCCGCTACTCCTAAGCTTGTGTCTTTTAAGCAATCAGACAATGAGATTCCATTCCCTGATGCTATCTGTAATAAAAGTTGAGTGCGATATTTTTGTATAATTGTCGCAATCGGAGAGTGATAGGTTCCTTTAACTGTCATTTTGTATCCTGGGTTCAATTGTCCACAACTGACCTTGATTTGGCCGTGCTTCACTCGCGAACTACAGCACAACTTTATTTATATTGATAATTCATTTGAAGTTTCTGATAAATCTAACAATGTTTATTTAATAATAAAGAGGGTGTTATGTATAGGTATCATTATATTTTTATGGCGGTTTTTATTTTGATGTTAACGGGTTGTGGTGGAGAAGCTGTTCCAGAAGCGAAGCAATTGGGTAGTGCTCGGGATTGGAGTAATGAGGATGTTGATGCAGTGGTGTCCTCAACTTTAGAAAAAATTTACTCACCGTTAAAAGGTGTTGCTGCGGCAGCTCCTGACATATGTGACAATATCCAATTTTTGCGCATGAAACACCGAGATGCTCCTGATGCTGCCAGTGAGGCTGATGCCGTCTTTTTAATGATGCCTGGTATATTGGCAGGGGCAAACTCATTTGAATATTTAGGGCGACAAATGGTGTATATTGCGGAGAAGCAATATGGTGAGCACATTGAGGTTTGGGGTGTTGATAGACGAGCGAATTGTCTGGAAGACCTCTATGCCTTTAATTTTGTTGAAGAATTTGTTACTGATTCGGCTGAGGCCGAAGATATTTTGTTAGGGTATTATTTTGAAGATAAACCTCATAATGGAAAAACCTTTGGCGGATTTTTAACATCTAGTCAGCTACCTTACTTGGAAGAGTTTGGTTTGGCGTTGGCCACGGAAGATATGTTTACCATTATGGAGACCATGATGCCTAATCAGGAAGATAGGCAAGCAAAGTTATTTGTCGGAGGCCATTCTCTTGGTGGAATACATACGTCAGTTTTTTTGGCCTGGGATAAAGATGGTGATCCACTAACAACCGATGATGCTGGGTATGCCAATACAGCAGGAGCATTTGCATTGGATTCAATTTTAACTCCATTAAATGAGATACCAAACTATATCGCGTCTTTGATTCCTTTTCACCTTGGGGCGTTGGGGTTGCCTGTAGTAAATTTGGGGACAAAGCTTGCTTATAGTGGGGCGGTCGCCGGTTTGGCTAGTAATAAGATTGGTCGTACCACCACATTTAACAATAGCTTTTCATCTAGAGTATTGGCGTTGCCGGAGGCTATTGCTGCTTTGGCAGTAACGGGCCCTGATTTGCCCAGTGCAGCGCTGAAGAATTTTCCTCAAGAGCCAGATGTTAATTTTATTATGGATATGATGAACACTCGAAATATCAATGACCTGCTGCATGGTCCGGATCTTCGAGAGTACAGCTATACCCAAGAATCTCTGGTGGGCCTATTTTTTGATGACAATTTTTCTACGTTAGGTTTTTTAGGAACAAGTTTGGGGCATCTTAATGGTGGGGCAATGGCAAAAAAAGCACCGTTGTTGAGTTTTCTAAATGACCTGCCATTACTGGGGAACTTTGTTGATGCTTTTTACACACCAAGGCAGCAGCATATCGGCACTGATACGGAAACATTGTACCACTGGGCCAATTTTGATGAAGTTGCTAGTCCTAGCGATACTGAATATACCGATACATCCGGTCGATACGTATTTACCAATCATGCTTCAGAGATGTCTGATATTAAGGATTTTACTCGGGCGTTGTATAAGGGTGAAACAAACTTTACGGAATGGTATTTTACGACACGTATTATTATCGATTCATTTTTTGGCATTCCTTTTCCTCATGCTACAGACTTTGGCTTAAATACCTATCATGCCGATGCCTCGCTTGCAGTGCCTAGAATTGAATTTATTGGTAGTGAGGGAGTTGTAAAGCCATTATTGGATTTGGGACTGATTTCTGATATTGGTGCACAGCGTGTCATGTTGGAAGGAATGAATCACTTAGATCCAATGTTTGCCGTCGCAAATGCCTCTGCTCATTATTACAACCCTGTTATCGGCACGTTGTTAGCGTTTGCACGAGAACACAGGTCAAATTAGAGAGAAGAATAAAGGCCATTAATGTCTGGGCTCAACATCCCACCAAGGTATTCCGGAAATGGAGGGTGTTGAGTTGGGACTAAAATGACGAAAATGGTTGCCTTAAAAAATTAGACTCCTGAGGAGTAGAGTCTCGGCCAAGTATTTTATTCCTATGAGGAAAACGACCAAATTTCTTTATAATTTGCCGGTGTCGAAGGGCACCGATATATTCCATTGTAAGAATTGGCTTGGATAAGTAATTAGCATCTTTGATGGCTTTTTTATATAGAGAGACGCATTTGTCTTGTAGCGATAAATCTTCTTTGTGCATAAGAGGCAAATAGAAAAAATGCTTGGTTACCGCATCAAATAGGTGGTCGTCATTATTTTCTAGTGCATTAATCGCTAATTCAAAAACCTTTTTATCCTGAGCAAATGCTTTTTCAGTTCCTCTGTGGATATTTCGTGGGAATTGGTCAAGTAAGATAATTAGCGCTAATCGTCCAAGAGAGTGTGCTTCCCAAGAATCATATTTCCCATTGCTGGCATGTTCGAGATCAACACTAAATTCGGCTCGAATTTCATTGTCTGCATTTTGGAAAAAATCAAAAAAATGGCCGCCCCAATAAGGAAGTCTAGTAATAGAAAGTCTCATCTCTTTTAGGCCAAAACGTTTATTCGGAATTCGGCCAAACCAAAATATCAAGATAGCTTCAATTTTTTGTTTATCTGGGTTTTCTAGTGTAGTTATATTATCCAGCATCAGAATAGCTCCTTTTTATACTTTGATAGTTGTCGAAGTGTTATTGGTACAATATGCGATTGTTAAATCAATGTCAAACTACGGAATTGTCACGTTGGATATCGTTAATTTGAATAACCCTATAATGCTTTGATCTTATCTGGTCGAAATATGGTCAGGTATAGTGGGTGTAAGGGAAAATGGTAAGGTGTGATTATGAAAAGTGCTTCTTCAGCGTTTATATTTGTGGGTAATATTTTATTAATCATAGCGTTAGCATCAGTTGCTCAGGCTGAAGAGGTTTCTAAAGGTTCTACGAGAAAACCTGTTTTTGATCACTGGACGATAGAACGTATTAACGGGGCAACTCCTCGTGACCTTGTGATAGATCATCGAGGGTTGGGATATTTAAAAGAAAAGGGCGGTAATTTGAAGCCCCACGGACATCAGATTGAAGCCATTAATACCACGGCGACTACATCGGCAGTTAAGCCAGCAGCTAGGCCATCGTCACCTGATGCCGATACAGTGCCTCCTACCATTTCTAATATGGATCCCGCGCAAGGTAGTGTGTTTGAAACTGCCTATACCTTTTCCGCAGTTGTTACCGATGCTAGTGGTCTTAAATCTGTAGTGTTTGTTGTTGAATATCCTGATGGTGTGACAACGCAAAGTTTTAATCCATCGCGTAGTGGGAATGTGTGGACAGCGAGTCTGCAGGGCTTCGCCGATGGTGATTGGAGTTGGTGGGTGGTTGCAAAAGACAAGGGGGCAAAAGGTGGTAATACGGCTACCTCTATGGTTGTTGATTTCACTGTGGGTGTTAGTGAAAGTGGTACTGGAAATGGCACAGGCCCCGATACTATTATCAATGGTGCGTGGAGCTTTGATGGGGCGGTGCAAACAGCGGCAGGTAGAATCTATTTCGAAATGCCAAATAATCCTAAATGGAAACGCTGGGCTGGCTATGTTTGTTCCGGTACGGTTGTTGTTGATGGTGTTACTGGACGATCTATTATTCTTACGGCGGCGCATTGTGTTTACGATGAGGTTAACCATGCTTTTGCACGTAATGTAATGTTTATTCCCAATCAGGCAGGTACCACGGGTTCGGGAACGGATTTGAATTGTGGTAATGATCCTATGGGCTGCTGGGCTGCGTCCTATGGTGTTGTGGATAGCGAATGGGCAAGTCAAACGTTTCCAGATAACGTAAAATGGGATTATGCATTTTATGTGGTAGATGATGGTGACGTAAGTGCCTATGAAGGTAATGGTGTTCTTGGTGATATTTTAGATGTGGCAACAAGTCCTTTAGCAATGCAATTTTCCTCTCCCTCCGTTGATGATGGTGATGTAGGAAAGTTTAGCCTTGATTTCACCCATGCACTTGGTTATTCCTACAGTGACGATCCAAATTTCATGTATTGTGCTGAAGACCTAACAATGGAAGGCGCTGTAAATTGGTGGCTACCAAGTTGTGGATTGTCTGGTGGAGCTTCGGGTGGCCCTTGGGTTCAACCTATGTCTGAGGGGACGGGTGATGGCTCGATTATTTCTGTTAATTCTTGGGGGTATGTCACATCACCAGGAATGGCAGGGCCAAGGTTAGATGATACTTCAGCATCCTGTATATTCTCTTATGCGGTGTTGGAGGCGGAGCCAGAGTCACCGGCTCCAGGAAGTGCTGGCGTAGTACTTACCTGCCCTTAATCAGATGTCCCCTTCATGTTGCGCAATGCAGCTATGAATTTTTCCTATATTCTCCGTCCATGTTGCTAACATGGCCTCTTTGTTGGGGCCATTAAATGATGGGGTTAATACATCAAATAACGCTTGATACATACCGCCAAATATATTGCTTGGGACGCCAATAAGTCTGTGGTGTGACAGCATATCTTTTATCGTAAGCAGGGCAGATTCAGGGTTTTCACCAAATAGCATGAAATTACCGAGAATCTCTTGCATCATGTAATTTTCCCAATCGCTATTGCTATCACGAAAATCTTCTAGCTCTGGAAAACGTTTGTACATGATGTCGAAAACCGCTCGCGTAGGATCACCAAACTCTTCGACAATATGTTCGAGTGACTGATTTATGATTTCTTCTTGTAGCATGATAAAAGGCCCCTAAATTCAATGTTAAAAGTGTGCCGTTCGATTTTATAGGGATGCAATAGAAATAAAATTGTCCTACATCAATTCTACTTTTATATTCGGTTTTTTTGTGATTTTTAGCTGTTGTTTGGTGTCGTCGATGTGCGTGTAAATTGTCGGATAACATTGGCAGTTTGCATGGGAGCTTCGATCATTGGCGCGTGGCCAATGTTTTCGAATATATGTATTTTTGAGTTTGGAATGAGTGATTTAAAAATCGGAGCATTACCTGCACTTAATACTCGGTCTTGTCTTCCCCAGGCAACAAGCGTGGGTGCTTTAATTCGGGTTAGTTCGTTTTTAAAGTCGTAGTTATGTTCAGATTCAAAAATATCTATCCAAATCTTTTTGTTGGCTTCAAGTCGTCCTACCATTTTTTCTGCAGATACTGCGGTAATTGGGAACGGAGAAAAGGGTGCGTTTTCCATTACGAAGTCCACAAGAAAAGGAAAGTCATCAACGCTTTCGGGAATAAGAGGGTTTTCGCCTTTGCTGAGGAATTCATCGTATTCGCTTTTTACATCATTGATAAAACCAGGGTCGAGTAATATTGCACTTAAAACATCTTCTGGATAAGTTGCTGCGTACAATGCGGTTATGGCACCACCCATGGAGTTTCCAGCAATATGAAAGGGTTCATTTGAAATGGACTTCATAAATGTATGAAGGGTTTTTACTTGGGTATCAATGTCGTAATTGCTATTTAGATCTATCGAGCTTTCGCCGTGACCAGGAAGGTCAAGGGTTATGATATGGAAGTCATCCTTTAGTAAGGCGGATAGTTGTAGCCAGTTTTCTTTATATGCCCCAAAACCATGAATAAATAATAAGGTGGGCTTTTTCCCCTGCTGGTTGTTTTCTAGGTAGGAGATATCTAAGCCGTCAACCTGAGCATGTTTTTTAACCGTATTGGCTTCTGTCGTTAAATGATCCATCGCTGCCTGGTAAATATCATAGCGATAGTACATTCCACCAACATAGATGCTGGCACTAGTAATAACGACGATTAAACACAGTGATAGCAGTAGCTTTTTCATGGTAGAAATCCAGTAGGGTGGTGACGTGCTGTATAGACGTGATTATGATGGGGGCGGGGTTAAGTGTTGCCCTGTTAGTTATAAGGTTTTTGTGGAGATTACGCATACCCTAAATGGAGTATGGAGGCCTAGTTGTTCATCTATACCTAGTATGAACCGGCTGCTATGATCTTAAACGTGAGAAACTAAGCGTATTAACATTAGATAGTCGAGAGGTATCCGTGTCAGATTCAATCCCCCCCAAAAAACCCTTTGCAGACCGTTTGAAGGATATTGAGCCGTTTCGGGTGGTAGAAGTGCTTACTCGTGCGAAACAGCTTGAGCACGAAGGGCGAGATATTGTGCATTTGGAAGCAGGGGAGCCGGATTTTGACACCGCATCACCTATTGTTGAGGCTGGCCAAGCGGCGTTAGCACGAGGTGATACACATTATACTCAGGCGGCGGGTATTCCGGCGTTACGTGAGGCCATATCTAGCCACTACAAACTAGATTATGGTTTAGACATTGGGCCAGAGCGAATTATGGTGACCTCTGGTGCGTCGGGAGCATTGTTGCTGATTGCAGGGTTGTTGATTAATCCTGGTGACAGCATGTTAATGGCTGATCCAGGTTACCCCTGTAATCGCCATTTTCTACGGCTAGTTGAAGGGCGGGGTCAGTTGATACCTGTTGGCCCTGAAGACCGGTATCAACTAACCGCTCGTATTGCAGAAAAAAACTGGGAGCAGAGCGCCATGGGTATTATGGTGGCGTCTCCGGCAAATCCGACGGGGGAGATACTAAGCAAACAAGAACTGACGGATCTTTATCAGTTGTGTGAACGCAAAGGCGGGCATTTGGTTGTGGATGAAATCTATCATGGCCTAACTTATGGAGACGATGCACCATCTATTTTGGAAATTACCGATCAGGCATTTGTGATGAATAGTTTTTCCAAATATTTTGGTATGACTGGGTGGCGTTTGGGTTGGTTGGTGGCACCAGAGCCCGCTGTTGCTGAAATGGAAAAATTGGCACAGAATATTTTTATATCAACATCAACAATGGCTCAACATGCAGCATTAGCTGCTTTTGAACCGGCAACAAGAAAAATTTTGGACAAGCGACGAGATGAATTTGCGGAACGCCGTGATTATTTGCTTCCGGAGCTTAGGCGGCTAGGTTTTGATATTCCGAATGTTCCTGTCGGTGCTTTGTATTTATATGCTGGGATTAAAAAATTCTCTAATGATAGCCAGAAATTTTGCATGGACATGTTAGAAAAACACGGCATAGCCATTACACCGGGTTTGGATTTTGGACATCATAAAAATAATGAGTATGTTCGATTTGCTTATACAACAAGTATGGAGCGCCTAAAAGAGGCTGTTCGCCGTATGGATGCAGTATTAGGCAATTGAGCTAGGAAGTTAAGCTAGGCAATTAAGCCAAGAATAAAACTTAGGAGTTATTATGTTTGCAATTAATCACACGTTAACAGTGAATGCACCAACGGAAACGGTATGGAGCGTTATTTCTGATTTGGATGCCTATGGAGAATGGAATCCGTTTGTGGTTGCGTGTAATTCAACGTTAGAGATAAATACTCCGATTAACATGCAGGTGAAGTTGGTACCGTTTTTTGCTTTTCCTCAGAAAGAAACCATTATATCTCATGACCCTAGCCATCAACTAAGTTACGGTATTTCATTACCGTTTAATGCGTTGAGTAGCGTTCGTTGTCACCGGGTGAAAACCTTGACCCCGGGTGTAACAGAATATAAGTCAACATTTGAATTGTCGGGGTGGCTTTCACCGTTAGTTAAATGGATGTTACAGTCGCGTTTGAAAAAGGGATTCGATGGAATGGCTGAAGGACTCCAGGAGCGTTCAGAGTCTTTCAGTTAGCATGGTTGATTTTTTTGGTGTGTTTATGTCGTCGCCGGGCTGCGGTCTTGCTTATCAAACATAATAAGTAAGCCTGGTAATAACAAAAAGTCCACAACTAAGGCAAATACAATAGTTATGGACAATAGTTCGCCCATTGCCCATGAGGGGCGAAGGTGTGAAAAAGCTAGTATTGCGAATCCTAAGGTAAGTACAACGGACGTAACCATCATGGCGACACCTACTGTTCGGAAAGAATACAAAATAGCTTGATAGACATCTTGCCCTTTTTCATTTCGCGCTAATTGATATTTTGATAAAAAGTGTACGGTATCATCTACGACAAGGCCTAAGCTCATTGTGCCAACAATACTGACTGCCAAATCAACCCGCCCATCAAGTATTGCCCATACACCGTAGGCTAGCACTGCAGGGAAAATGTTGGGAACGAGTGAAAGTAAGCCGAGTTTTACGGATTTCAGAACCCATATCATTAATAACGATATCAATACTAGCGCGAGTAACGTGCCTTGTACCAAACTGAGCACATTACGTTGCATGATATGCGCAAAAATCATATCTAAACCTGAGCCCTCAGATATAGATAGATTTGGTGTGTTTTGAACGGCCCAATCAATAAGTTGTTTATCAAATGCCAGCATCTCACTGGATGTCATTTCATGTAAGATGACACGTAAGCGAATGGATTGTTTGTTAATGTCTATTTGTTCTTCAAGACCCATACCAAAAGGTAACGACATCTCATACAAGAGGTTGCTCTGGGATAATAACTCACGATTATCTGGGATAGCATAATAGGCCTCCTCATTGTTATGTAGTATCCGGTTGATCGTTTTTACTTGATTAGAAAAAGAACTTACATAACCGACACCGGGAAGTGTCATTAGCCATTGCGTTAATTTATCCAGATCCTGCATGTACGCAGGATTATTGATGCCTTGGTCTTGTTGGCTATCGACACGGTAGTCTACAAAGTGTGCGCCATACATATCATTCTCTTGAATGTTTAACGCTTGCCTGACGGGATAGGTGTCATCGTAATTGTCGATCCAATTATCGCTTAGATCATTACTAAATAGCGAAACGCAGGCAATAAGGGTACATAGAAGTGTGCTTGTCATTAATAGTTTGTAGTGTTTTATCACCCACTCACCCAATGCACTCATGCGTGAAAAATAAACGGAGTGATGGTTTGACGTACCTTGTTTTGATGGGGCTGGCATCCAATGAAGTACTGCGGGCAGAAACGTAACGGTAAAAATAAAGGCAGCGATCGCACCAAATGCGACTACATTGCCGAGGTCTTGATAGGGCGGAGACTCGGAAAAGTTAAGGCATAATAAACCAATGGCTGTCGTTACACTGGTGACTAACATGGGTTTAAAATTAATGCGTAATGCATCGTCAATAGCGGCATGTTTTTCTTTTCCCTCTCCTAGCTCATGGTAATAAGACACAAGAAAGTGCATGCAGTCAGCCACCGCTATAATCGTGATCATGCTAGGTACCGCCCCGATGGCGGGGGTCATAGTGATTCCGGCCCAGCCAATTGCGCCAAAGACGCTAATGTTGGTTAAGGTGATGACGATTATGGTAAGCAGCGTTCCGGAGGCAACACGAAGTAAGATAAACATCACAACAAAAATCAGTAAATATGAAGAGGGAATAAGTAGTGCTACATCGGCTTCTATAGCTTCTTCTAATGCATAATTGATCATTGTGGTGCCAAGGATATGAATATCTATGTTGGCAGGATCATAGGCAGTGTTTTTTAACATGGCTCGGGCGTAGGTAACAACTTCTTTACTTGCCCCTAGATTATCGGCAGGTAGTGTTAGGGTAACGGTTACAAGGCCGACATTATTGTTGGGGGACGAAAACTGTTTTGCTAACGTATCGGTGATTACATAACGTTTGACGGATTGAAGTAGCTCTGTGGTAATTTCTACGTCCGTTGAGATAAGCTCATCGGTTTCGAGCTCATCGTTTTCTGATGTAGTTCGCAGAAAATTCGTAAGGGAATCGACTCGACGAGAGTAGGGTGCCTCCCACGATTTTTCGGTTAGTGTCCGAATCAGGCTCATTGTTTCTATGGTGAAAATATCATTGTTTTTAGGAACAACTAAAAAGGCCAAAGAGTCTTGTTTATTAAAATCCGTTTCTAATTCATCAAATGCCTGCATCTGGGGGTTTTCAGGGCTGAAATAGGCTTTAAAGTCAGAGGTGAATTTCAGGCTCGAAAGCCCACTACCAAAGGCAAATACAACAAGCATTGATAGTCCAGCAACCCATTGATGTCTTTCTTTTATTATATTGATAATAGAATTCATAATTTATAACGATCATTTTTGTTATAGAGAAAGAGAGGAGTATAAAAACTATAGGCAAACAGTGAGAAACGCTCAACTAAAGCCATGAGAATACACGTAAAGTGTTTGAGTACCTATTTGTTTATAGAACGTGTATATAGGATGTTTATATGGGCTTTATAGACCTGTAAGCCGCGTGTTTTCTAAGACGGTGGTAATCTTGACGGCTGATGTGGTACTATCGTACATCATGTTAAATCAGGCCAATTGATAATGAAACTTAACGATAAGACTATTTTAATTACGGGTGCGTCCTCCGGCATAGGGCGCCAAGTAGCAGAGCAACTTGGCGCACAAGGGAATAATTTAATTATCACGGCAAGGCGTGAGGGTGTGCTTAACGATGTGGCCGACGTTATTGAGAATAGTGGAGGCCAGTGTTTGGTTATCGCAACGGATGCACTGGATGAGAAAGGGGCAGAGTATGTAGTGAAAGCAGCCGTAGAGCGGTTTGGCGGTATTGATGTTGCTCTGTTGAATATTGGTGATGGCCCCTCATTTAATATGGCGACAACTACCGCAGCGGAAGTAAAAAGGAACATGCAGGTAAATTATGACTCTATGGTGAACTATTTAGTGCCAGTGATTCAACAAATGAAGTATCAGCGCCATGGCATTATTGCTCATACTAACTCGTTGGCAGGTTTCTTAGGTTTGCCCATGCAGGGGCCATATTCTGCGGCGAAAGCGGCTGGACGTATACTGCTAGATAGTTGCCGTATTGAATTAGATGCTTTTAATATTAAAGTGGTGTCACTGTATCCAGGGTTTGTGGCGACGGAGCGTGTTGCTGAAGACGGTATTCCAGCACCGTTTGAAATCTCTGAAGAGAAGGCTGCACAACATATGATTAAAGGAATAGCTTCTGAGAAGTCAGACTATCTGTTCCCTCAAAGCTTAAAGATGTTGATTCGGTTGGCGAGGGTATTACCGAAATCATTACTTGGGAGTATTTTAAAGCGCTCGATACCTGAGGGATATTAAATATAAAATGGGCAATGTCATATGACATTGCTGTGGGTTGATGCCAAGCAGGTTTCAGCTAAGCGGTCGATTTCATTATTCGTTGATTCTCATTTTTGGTTAAATGAGAAGAGTGTCTATCGCGTGAGAAATAAAGGGGTTAGATCGCAATCATGGCGTTTTTCGCATGGTAGATTAGAAATAATGCTCCTTCAAAGCGGTTTTCTATGTTCCTATAATCGAGTTGTTACCTATAACAATAAGAGGAAGAGAGCATGCGATCATTCATTAAGAGCATTTGTGCCAATCACGAAAATCTTGATCTTTATCTGGGTGTTATTGATACGGCAGAGGGAATCATAAAACAGTTTCCTGAAGATGCTTGGCGGCAGAAGATTAAAGGTGATCGGGTGATGAATGACGAGGTGAATGACGCGATCATTAACACTGGCCTGATGGGGTTAGGCGTAGAAGAAAAATACGGCGGCATGGGAGGTGGTCTCATGGGCCAGGTGTTGGCCACCGATGTGTTTTCTCAGTCTGGCTTGGCCTCTTTTGCGGCGGTGCTTAATAGTTTCTGTCGAACGCCGTTGTTAAAATATGGCTCTGATGAACAAAAAACAAAATATGCGATGCCCACTATTACAGGGGACAAAGCTTTTTGTATTTTGGCGACAGAGCCCAATGCCGGAACCAACACCTTTAATATCACCACCAAGGCGGTAAAGCAGGGCGATAAGTGGGTTTTGAATGGCCAAAAAACCTTTATTACTGAAGCCGCTGATTCAGACTACGGTTTTTTGATTGCTAAAACCGAAATAGATGTACCTGGCGCGTTATCGGTTTTTGTGGTGGATATGAAAAGCCCTGGGGTGACGCTTCACCCGATGAATATTGATATTGCAGCGGGTGAGAAACAATATAATGTTTTCTTTGATGATGTTGAAATGCCTGCTGATGCTCTTGTAGGTGAGGAGGGTAAGGGTGGTAAGTACATGTTCGAAGGGCTTAACGCTGAGCGCCTGATGATTTCCGCCTGGGCAATCGGTTACTCCGATTTGGCGCTCCAAGCCACAACAACCTATGTGAATGATCGAAAGCTCTTTGGTAATAAAGCGATTGGTTCTTACCAGAGTGTTCAGCACCCACTGGCCAAAGCCAAAGCAGAAACCGACGCTGCCAGGTTAATGATTTATCATGGTGTTCAGCTGTTTGATAACGGTGGAGAGGCTGGGCCTGCGTCCAACATGGCAAAATACCTGACATCAACAGCGGTTAATAATATGTGTGACGCGGCCATTCAATGTCACGGCGGATCGGGTATGGATGAAGACACCGGTATGCTTGCACTTTGGCGCATCAGTCGGGTTGTGAGGATTGCACCCATCAATAATGAGATGATACTCAACTATATTGCAGAACATGTGATTGGTTTGCCGAAGTCGTATTAGGGATATCAAACACAACAAAAAGGTTGCCAAGGAAAATATTTGCGTAACGTTTTCAAGCCCACGATTTAAGTGAGGGCCCACTTGAATCGTGGTTCTGCACGGTATAGACTCAGCTGCAATGCGAAAAAACAATTACAATCCGATGCTACATTATCTGCTAATTCTGTGTCTCAGTCTTACACTGTTTATGACACAGTCAAATCGGTTGCACCTGCATCTTGAGCATGATGAGTATGCAGACGTTTCTGAGCATGATTCTATACATGATTCTATACATGATTCTATACATGTAGTTACCGTGCATGCCGCATCGCTCATGCATGATGTTGATTTGACCAATCATGTAGACCACCACCTAGCTGCAATTGACGTTAGCACCGACAACTCAGTAAAGAAAACAACTTTGTTGGCCTCTCCAATATTGGTTTTACTGTTTATCGGTTTTTTTCTGATCGAGCCACGCTTGATTTGTGTTTATAGAGCAAGGTTTTATAAGGTATTATTTACTCCCTGTTATTATTTACTTCAACCTCCTCTACGTGCTCCACCCGCCAAATAGTACTTTATCCTAAAATTTTCACCCATTAGTCAATAGTGTTTGCGCTATGACTGCGCGTACTTATCGAAGGCAGTGTAGCCGACAAATGAATATAACCATTCAGGAGAATGACAACGTGTTATTCAAATCATCCTTATCTGCGCGACTGTGCTATCTGGTTGCCGGATTATTAGTATATAGCGTAGCGTCACAAGTCGCCTACGCTCATGGCATGTCCGAGGCCGACAAACTGGCTATTATTGACGGCGGTAATTTACGCTATATGTGGCTTGGTGCTACACATATGTTGTCCGGTTACGACCATCTACTATTTGTGTTCGGTATCATCTTTTTTCTGAGAACTTTTCGCGATATTGCTAAATATGTCACTGCGTTTACGTTGGGTCATAGTGTGACCTTGGTCTACGCGACATTTAATGCGATACAGCTTAACTACTTTCTCATCGATGCAGTTATTGGCTTAAGTGTCTGTTATATCGCTTTTTCCAATATTGACGGTTTCCGCAAGTATCTGAATATCAATCCGCCCAATATGATGTTTATGATTATCGGCCTGGGGCTTATTCACGGTTTTGGTTTGTCCACCCGATTACAGGAGCTGCCTCTGAGCGAAGACAATCTGTTGCTCAACATAATTTCGTTTAATGTTGGCATTGAATTGGGGCAAATCAGTGCGCTGGCTCTGATGTTGCTGCTAGTGACCGCTTGGCGAAAGCGCCAAACGTTCCAGGCCTTTAGTTTGATTGCAAACTACGGGCTAATTGTGGCGGGAAGTCTGCTTTTCCTTATGCAGATGCACGGTTATTCTCATGCTAGCAACCCCGAAGAATTTGTTGTGAATAGCCGGCCAATTCAGGTGGTTACCAACAATAACATTGCTACAGAAAAGGGTGCGGAAAAGAGTGCAGAGCAACTTGTGCAGCGCCAACAAACAGATTTAATTCGTATAACCATTCCTGCCAGAGCAGATAAAGAATACAAGTTTTACCTGGCAAAAGGTGCAACACTTGAATACACATGGAAAACTGAAGGCGCAGAGCTATTTTATGATTTTCATGGCGAACCGGCAGGAGATACGAGTGGCTATTTCAAGAGTTTCAAAAAAAGCACTGCTAGCAAGGAGAGTGGCACCTTAACGGCAATTTTTGGAGGCACACATGGTTGGTACTGGAAGAATAGCTCACCATTGGAGGCTACCATTACACTAGAAACTAAAGGCGAATATCAACGCCTCGATTTAAAAGAAGAATCAAAAGATACTAAATCTATCGAAAATACCATCCAAACAACACACGACACACTTTAGGAAATTCATATGATGCACTTAAAAGCACTACTACTAGGTTTTACTCTTAGCTTACTTTCAAGTATCTCAATGGCAGGAAGCGGTCATGATCACGGGCATGGTCATGATCATGGGCATAGCTCTGCACCAGTGACCCAGGAAGCTGCAAAAGAAAATGCGGCACAAATTGTTTCGGAACTTGTGACAAGGGAGAAATTAGAGAGCAGTTGGTTACTTATTACCGCGGCATCTATTGAGAAAATAACAGCTAAAGGTACCCCTGAATGGTTGGTAGTATTCGTAAATTCAAACGTTGCTGATGCTGACAAACAAAAACTGTATGTTTTTCTAACACTAGGCGGAGAATATATAGCTGCCAATTTCACCGGGAAATAACCGGATAACTCGCATGATCTTAGCGTTAATTCTGAGTGTCCGTTTTTACGTGTTTTAACCTTCTATTTGAAACCCAATTGACAGCTATATAAATACAGCTGTCAATTGGACTCCACTTTATAAGCCTGAGCTTTGGAAGCAGCCTTGTGGGGTTACATTACTGGTTCTTAAATTTTGCTAAGTAACCGGTAAATGACCCATCAACTAATACGCTGGTTCCTACATAAATGCTTGATCCAGATATAATTGCTTCACCTGTCGTGTCACTAGTGCTGCCAGTAACCTTAAGGATTCCTTTTGATGAACCGTTAGAATCAAACTTCTCGCCCGTGCTTTTTCCGAAGATGTAAATATTGTTTGATGCATCTACAGCCAAACTTTTCACAATGCCACCACTTGCTGATTTGCTCCAGACAGTGTTTCCGTTCTGATCAAGCTTAACCAGCTTTCTGCCTTGTGTATTTGATGCGATAACAATAATATTTTCACTGTTATCTAATTCAATATTTGGAATGCTATCCATTGATCCCGCACTTGCGCTTGGCTCCGTAACATAACGTTCCCATGCTAGCGTGCCATTGGCACTGATTTTGGCAACGCGATATTTATCGTCTGCATAGATGTGATGAGCAACATAAATATCACCGTAGCTATTAATGGCGATGTCTGATGCATGAGCTACTTCGCTTGGATTGGTTATTTTCCATGCCTGGTTGCCCGCACTATCGTGTTTTGCAACAAAGGCATGACCACTGGTATATATGTTACCGACACTATCAACTTCAACATCCCAAACGGCTTCGCCAGCTTGATCGATTTCTAGTTGTAAATTTCCGTCAGTATCAAAGACACGAGTCGCGTCACCTGCAACATAAACAAGATTGTTGGCGAACTCTACATCCCAGGTTTTATCCTGATCGCTGAACGTTTTAACCCAAACCTGCTCGCCGTATCGGTTTACTTTCAGTAAAAATTCAGTGTAAGTGCTAGGAGCACCCTCTCGCTGGTAAAGATTGCCGACGACATAAGTGTTGCCATCACCATCAACCGTCGCATCGGTAACGTTTTCGTCGGTGTCGTAGCTACCGTCGTTAATATCAAATTGGCTTTTCCATTGAAGGTTACCAGCGGTATCATGTTTTACAACAAAAGCATCTTGAGAACGGTCACTGCCAATGCGAATAGTTTCACCAGTAGTAATCAAATCACCAAATGCATCTTGGTCAATGGTGTTGATCCATTCGATTCGTTCTTCCGCATCATTTCCAGAAAAATGGGTTTCCCACTCAGGGCTTGCGCTATTGTCGCCACCGCAACCGGTCATTGCGAATGACGACAGTGATACAATGGCGATTGATAACAAATTTCTATTGAAAATTCCCATAATAACAACTCCTTCCATATGTAATGCGAGATAAACCGTATGTGCTTGAACTGGAGGGTATTTTAGAGGCGAGATCTTTTACAAACAATGTAACTTAGGCAAAGTACTGTTAGGTCAGGTAACAAAAAAGGCTGTTTGTTAGTAGATGTAACTGACTGGGGCGTCTTTGTTGTTGGCTATCGTTGATATGCGAAATAAGTGATCTTGCGCCTTGATGTTGATCAACTCTGGAAAACGTTACGCCATTGGGTAGTGATCACCCAATACCTTTTTTATCTCATCGTGTTCCAGTGTTTCCTGTTCTAAT
Source organism: uncultured Gammaproteobacteria bacterium (assembly GCA_913063495.1). Classification (GTDB taxonomy): domain Bacteria; phylum Pseudomonadota; class Gammaproteobacteria; order Pseudomonadales; family Ketobacteraceae; genus 42-54-T18. The sequence goes on from CAJXXT010000035.1 coordinate 25,786, forward strand.
AGCGCGTTGGCGAGTATATCCAATAGTGTTCTATTGTCAGATAACAGTTGGGAGGTTTCTTTCTCACTGCGGCTAACAAGTTGTTGTACCTCTTCGTCAATAAGGCGAGCGGTGTGGTCGCTGAAATCTTTAGGTTGTGCCATTTCCATGCCTAAGAATGGGTGCTCTTCATGTTGCGGGAAATTGACGGGGCCTAACTTTTCATTCATTCCCCATTGGGTGACCATACGCCGGGCCAAACGAGTACATTGTTTTAAGTCATCGGCCGCACCGGTACTAACTTGTCCAAGTGCCAGCTTTTCAGCACAGCGCCCCCCTAACAATATACGTAATCTTTCTTCTAAAAAATCCTGCAGATAATTAACTCGGTCTTCACTGGGCAGGGTTTCCGTCATACCCAATGATCGTCCTCTCGGTACAATGGTTATTTTAGTGACAGCATCAGAGTTGGGAGATAGCAGTGCAGTAATTGCATGACCTGCTTCGTGATAGGCGATACGCTTTTTATCATCGTTATTGATGATTTCTTGTCCGACAGAGCCCAGCATGATTTTGTCATGAGCATATTCAAAATCTTCATGATCAATTTCTTGCTTGTTAAAACGAGCTGCGTGTAGTGCTGCTTCATTCACAAAGTTTTCTAAGTCCGCACCAGAATAACCAATGGTTCGCGCCGCGTAATGCTCAAGGTCGACATCGTTGGCGATGGGCTTTTTTCTGCTATGTACCCCTAGGATTTTAAGGCGGGCTTTTTTCTGTGGTAATTCAAGAGTGACTTTTCGATCAAAGCGCCCAGGGCGCATTAATGCCGGATCAAGAACATCGGGCCGGTTGGTTGCCGCAAGAACAACAACCGCATCGTCGGTTGAAAAACCATCCATTTCTGCGAGTATCTGGTTTAACGTTTGTTCTCGCTCGTCATTACCTCCCCCCATTCCTGTGCCACGGACACGGCCAACGGAATCAATCTCATCAATAAAAATAAGAGAAGGAGATTTTTCACGAGCTTCTGAAAACATATCTCGTACCCGTGATGCCCCCACGCCGACAAACATCTCGATAAACTCAGAGCCACTGACGCTGAAAAATGGAACCCCAGCTTCAGCTGCAGTGGCTTTGGCAAGTAAGGTTTTTCCAGTACCGGGCGGTCCCATCATAAGTATGCCCCGTGGTAACGATGCACCTAACTTACGGAATTTTTCAGGTTGTATGAGATATTCGATCACTTCCCGTAGATCAATTTTAGCCGACTCTAACCCCGCAACTTCGTCAAAGGTAATGCCAATATCCATTTTTTCATACAGCTTGGCTTTCGACTTTGAAAATCCGAACATGCCGCCACCATTCCCCCCCATTCGGGACTGTAGTGCACGATTACTGTAGGCAAATAGGGCAAAGATAAGAATCCAAGGCACAATGCTGATGATCATGGTTAGCCACAGCGGAGATTCTGTCGACTTTGCGACGATTTCTACGTGATGCTGTTCAAGCAGTGGAATAAGGGTGGGGTCATCAATATCGGGTAACATGCTGGTAAAATACCTAGCATCCTTCTGAGAGGTTGCACCAATTTTTGCCCCCCTAATTTCTTTACCTTTAAGGGTGATGGATGACACCTGACCATGTGAGACCATCTCTTTAAACGCTGAATAGGCGATAGCTTCAGGGGCGGTAGCTCCCCCTAACGTTGCCATGTAGTATGAAATAAATAGAACGGCGGTAAACAGCAACGGGCGCCAGTCAAACACAGGATGAGGTAACTTCTTTTGCTCATCGTTGGAGGGTTGGTTGGGTTGTTGCTCTGGCACGGCGTGGTTTCCTTGTTCATCTATAACGTATTCTGAGTGGATGGCGTTATACTGCTGCTCTTATCAGTATAATTCGAGACGTGTGATCTGCACTGATTAAGCTCAAGATTAGCTATATGAGCATTTTAAAGAGATTGACTCCATGTTAAGTAAAAAATGAAACGTTCAATATGTACACAGTGCAAACGCCCTCTTAAGGTGTGTTATTGCCATACGATCCAACATGTCGATAACCGTTGGCCTATTCATATCCTGCAACACCCAGCAGAAAGTAAGCATGCCATAGGCACGGCTCGTATCGCGTCACTCAGTCTCAATCAATGCCAATTGCAGGTTGGAGAAAACTTTGATGATGACGCGTTGAACGTGCTGCAGCCTTTACTGGTTTATCCTGGAGAGCATAGTCAAAATCTAGAGGAGCTGAACCTATTGGAGCCTCAGCCCTTACTCTTTATTGATGCGAGTTGGAGGAAAAGCCGGCGAATGTTATTGGAGTCACCGGCATTGATGCAATTGCCAAAGGTGAGCTTTCAACCGGAGATGGTTTCTCGATATCGTATACGAAAAGAACCGGATCAGTACGCGTTATCGACATTAGAAGCGATTGTATATGCTTTGTCAGTATTGGAAGGTAATGCGGATAGGTATCTGCCATTATTAGACAGTATGGATTGGATGATTGAGAAACAAATTGAACTGATGGGAAAGGATGTGTTTGAGAAGAATTATAAACATTATCGGAAGTAGATTGCACTCACAGTGCAGCTTGTGTGGATGGATATTGTTTAGAACAAATCACTATGGGTAGCTTTCAGGCCTTTGCCCTGCTCAAGTTCTAGCATTTTTTGTAGGCTGATTTTGTTGGGTGAAAAATGAGCGATAGTTAGGTTGTTATAAAAACTGCATATGCGGCGCGTGAAATGTGGCGCATGCCATGTTGTCCCAAGTGGTGTCAGTAAAAGTAAGATGCTCTAAAAGGATATTGAAAGGATTAGATTAACTTAGTGGCATTTAAAAAAATAAAATATTTTTGTATCTTGGATTTCTTATCCAAACTAAAAGTTAGGTTTGAAGTCAAGAATGGTTAATATAAGTACAGAAAAAATGTCTAGATATAGGCATGAGTGTCCATATTTAGGAATGCTATGTCTATATCTGGTAAATTTACCAGATTTGGATATGCGCTATATTCAGCTGTTAAAATCGAAGTAACCAAATATGAAAGAATTTGAAATAATTCCAAAAAACGGAGTGGGCCCAATCAAACTTGGTATGAGTAGAGCCGATGTCGAATCTTGCTTCGGTATACCTGAATTCGATAATGGAACTCGAATCGGATATATGTCTGGATACTTTATTGATTTTGATGCTGAAAATAATGTTGAATTTATCGAATTATCGAATTCGGATGAATTTAAAATTACTTATAGTGGTGTAGATCTCCATAATGTTGATGCAATGGGAGTAATTTCTCTTATTGAAGGAGATGATAATTATGATAGATCCGACCCTGAAATTGGATATAGCTATGTATTTAAGAGGATTGGGTTGAGCTTATGGCGAGGCACTATTCCTGAGGGCGTTGAAGATACGGACGGTAAATATTTTGAAGCAATTGGGGTTGCTATCGAAGGCTATTTCTAGAAATAGCAGAGTATGTTCGCGTTATTTAACGAGAACATCAAGCGCGAAATTTAATACTGGTGCCATTTTTCGCTTCCGTTGCACTATAGCAAAAACTGTCACCAGTATTAATTTCGCCTTATGTAGGCGTTATGTGACCAAAAATCATGAAATATAAAATTAATCAATATAATATAGAATTTGATGTGGAAGAAGATGAGGTAGAGCATGTAGCTCAGACGATTGCTGATGTTCTAGTACCAAATGAGTTTAAGAAGCTATATTTTTTAGCGGCAGAATCCGGTAGCTATAAAGATATTGATAGAGTAACTAATATTAAGTTTGTAAAGGCACTAAATATTAACGAAAGCATCTATACTAAAACTCGCCTTCAACACAGTGTATGCCAAGGACAGCACCAAATTTTCTTGGTAGCATCAGGCACAAATATATTTAACAAAGCTAAATGGTCTGCGCTGTGTAAGAAAATACAATCGAAGCATCATGCCGCATAACTAGTTGTTACTCTGGGTAGTGCAGATAGATTGTCGTGTTCAGTCAGGGTAAACTACGAGAATTAAAGTACAGGTTGCGTCGCGCAACAAAACTTAGCATTGCCTATTTAACGAGGCAATCAACGGGAATGAAAAACCTGTGGTGCTTTTGTGCCGTTACGCTGAGGCTACACTTTAGCACAAAATCACCACAGGTTTCCCATCCCGTTATCGCTGCGTTATGGGTAAATAGAGAAATATGGCCACATCAGAGTCAATGAAAGTACTTAAGTCAGTATGCGATGATTTAGGAGGATCGCTAGATAAATATGGATTTAAGTACAGAAAAACAAATAGAGTAGCAACTAGGTCAGGAAGACTCTGTGAGCAGTCTATTTATTTCGGAACTTCAAGAAGTATAAATTCTCTAGATGGTCATGTTCACCTAGAAGTTAGGGCAAAGGCCTTGAATGAAGACTTTGGCTCTTTTAGAAGAGAGAGCGGCATTGAATTGCCTATAAATGAACGCGTCATTTTTAATGCTCCTATAGAAAACCTATTTAGAGAAGCTCCACCATATATTCACTATGACATAGGGGACGAAGACGAAAGACCAAAAATCATCCATAAAATTAAAACTCTATTTGAAATCGAAGTTATGAAAATGTTTGATTTAGTTGATTCGCCCTCAATTCTTAAAGAATATATAAAAAATGAACGAATCCCATGCCTGGAACCATATAATTCTATTGATCATTATTTAAAGTTTGTTGGTCGTCATGAAGAATAAGAACAATAGGATATTCTAAATCTACGCACTATATCTGGCTCCTTAAGGCATCGCACTGAATAACCGGATGGCTTCTCGTGCTCATTTTAAGTACTATGGGCATCAAGTAGTGGTGGACTCGTCGGACGTCAGGTGATGACGTTGTAGGGTCTAACTATCACATCCACGGGAAAAATACTCCGTACGCCAGTTAGTGTTTTCATTTCATTGCAACATAAACTGACCTACTCCGTATTTTCACGTGATGTATGGCGTTAAAAATATCTCCAACCGTTACCGCTTAAATTTTTACAAAGGATAAGGTCGTTACATTCCTAAGGAGGTTTAGTGATAGAAAACGAAGAAAATTATAAGTCCTATCTAAGGAATGTTAGAGGATTGACTGATGGTACAGTAAACAGTTATCCCACATATCTTCAAGCGGTTTCAAATCACTTGCAAATGGATATAACCTCCGAGACTATCAAAAATAGTAACACGGTAAGCTCACTTCTAGAGAGGCTTCGAAAAACTGGAATTGACAAGAATTACTGGGGTAACTGCCAATCAGCGCTAAGAGCGTATTATAAATTCTTAAATTACAAAGAAAGCTACAATGTGGTTTTTCCAGACGAAGTTGAGTCATATATTGAAGGTTCGGTAAAGCAAGTTCAGGTTAATCGGTATGAGCGTGATCGAAAAGCCAGAGAAGCGTGTATCCAATATCATAAGCCTGTATGTAAGGTATGTAACTTTAATTTTTTTGAAAGATACGGGGCATTAGGAGAGGGTTTTATTCATGTGCATCACGTAATTCCATTGTCAGATATTGGTCAATCCTATATACCTGATCCAATAAAAGATCTTGTTCCCGTTTGTCCAAATTGTCATGCAATGTTACACAAGTCTAATCCGCCACTATCTGTGGATGAGCTAAAGGGGCATTTAAAGAAGATGGCTTGTTCTGTTCAGTCAGAGTAATATACAAGCATTAAGGTGATAGGGACTTCGCGCAATTAGCATTACGCACTGCCCTTTTAACCAGATGATCAAGAGGGAAAATTTACACTGATGCGCTTTTGTGATCCGCTACGCTCAATATCACAAAACCACCCCAGCGTAAATTTCCCCTTATCTAAGCGTTAAGGTTTTAAATATGTACATGGAAGGTTTTGCAATTGTAACCGTAATTCTTTTTGGGATCTTTTGGTTGGTAGGGTTTGTAGCGGGCATAAGGACTTTTTGGCTATTCTACGAGATTCGTGGTCATTGGGCCCCTGGTAGAAGTTGGGGTAAGCTACTTTTCTTCTCTTTATTTTTTTCCTACTTCTTTACCGAAAAAGGAAATGTATATCGGGTACAGCTTCTAAACGCTTTAGCTATATTCATACTGTCAGCAATGTGTGGAATTGGCACAGGAGTGTGGAATGAGAATTTGAGACCTGCCGATTCAAGCGATGTCATCGATGCTGATAAAATTGGGAAAGCTAGTGCCAAATAAGGTAAAGCTCTATTCTTTAACCAGCATATCCAGAGCGAATTGTAATGTTTGTGCGCCTTTATGCCCACTTCGCTGGCGCTTCATTCTTGCATAAATTCGCCCAAACATTACAATCGCCTGATAATAGGCGTTAGAGCGCAATAAAGCTATGAGGAAAGCTTAAAATTATGAGTGTAGGAAGCCAGGTGACAACCGCAATGAAAAAACTGTCGGAGAAACATTATGAAGATGCCATTATTTCAACAAGTGTTGCTCTTTCAGCCACCGCTCGCCTCGAACAGCCTGCCGGCGGTGACAAAGCTGCGTGCCGCACATTTTTAGAAAGCTATCTCCCAATTATTAATAAAGTTGGTTGGGTATCGTTTGGTATTTCACAATCTATTAATTTTAAATATCGAAGACTTGATTCGCACAATCCAGGTGCTGCAGTTCGAACAATGCCTGAAATGCTATATGACGTCGTTAGATGTACTGCCGTTCATGAGGCGAAACTTCCTGACAACTTGCGATTTATTGAAGAATCAATAATTCAACTAGGAAATGATGGGGAACTGGTCTTGCCAGTAGACGTAATTTATGGGCTTTTACTCTCTATTGTTGCTTCTCCCAAAAATTCAAGCCAAAGAGTCGAGGGTGATCCTGAGTTTGCGTTTGGAGGTAAGAATACTCGAATTAATGAACTTTGGGGTGATCGTGGGAAAATTGAAGAATTCATTGGGATCAGCTGAAGAAAACTGAGCGGTAATTGGTATCAAGGCCCCTAACAAAGCAATGTATAGCGATCATTTTTGAGTCGCTTAAAAAAACGCAATACAAAAATGGAGTATAATTGGGACATTATCTTTACGTTATCCAAAAATATGAAAGATCCAAGAGAAAGGCTATCAAAACTGCTTAACGAGCCAATTGATCCGAATGACCAAGACTGGGAATGGATCATTTCTGATTCAGAAAGAATATGGGATTACATTAGATTCTATAATATAGGCCATTTGAGCGCCTATGAAAGGCGACTACTAATGGAAATGATGTTGCAAGCCGTCAATGACGACAAACTAGAATTTGGATTTATGCCGAGATTTTGGCTAAAAGTTAAAGCCCTTTTAGAAACCAATTTCTCTGTCCACAAACAAACTATCGAATACTGGGCCAATATTGGTGAATTCGCTCCAAGTTATTACTCATGGGCTATAGCAAAGGAGCTTAGAAAGATATATTGGGAAAAATCAGTCAAAAAATGCATGCTACGGATTTGTGAACCTCCAACGTTTTATCGTACGTCAGGTTTATCACTCCGTACCTCTAACTAACCGGTGCAGCGCGAAAGTTAATACTGGTGGCTGCCTGTGCCGCTACGCGTTGCTTCACTTTAGCACATCCATCCACCAGTATTAACTTCGCCTGACCAGAGGGCGTTACATGCACTAAGAATTCAATTTATGAAAATTAAACAAGTTCGTGATGATATAAAAGAGGTGGCTAGAAAATCCCTTTCGAAGCACAATTTTGTTTCTGGCAAGGATGGACGACTCTTCAAAACTGATGAGAATGGTAATTGCTTTTCAATCATGTTTCTTGAGGTTAAAGATAGATCGTCTTTTTCCATATCAGTAAATGTGACTGCAAGTTTCGAAAATGTAGACAAATTATTCCCTAAAGATGAAACTGATCCAGAGTTCACATTAAATTGTCGACTTGGTTCTGAATCTATTTCCTTTGATAGTTACACAAAAAGTGAGCTTGAAGATATTATTGATAGGTTAACTTCTTCATTAGCAATACCATTTTTGTCTCGTATTTCAACAGAGGACAAAGTAATGGAAAATTTGTCTTCTGAGGATTCAACAGTGTGGATTACGTCAGATATAGTTGCGCGCTACAAATTTAAGTTTGCTTCTGCAATTGCTAGTAACGATAGTGGTATGCTATCTCTATATCTTAATGAGACCGATAAACTATTAAGTAAGCCATGGGTAGGTCAGTACAAAACCCAATTAACAAAGCTGTGCAATTATGCAAGAAAAAGCATGTAACAAGCGACTGTGATTAAAAACAACCCCTACAGCGAATTTAGTTAATTCATATTCCACTCCAAATTATCGCGTACCATTGCGTTTAAAATGAC
>CAJXXT010000036.1 GCA_913063495.1 uncultured Gammaproteobacteria bacterium
GATTGCTATGAATGTTAAAAAGGTTATGAAAAATTAATCTAATAAGACTTGGTTGTTTTGCAGGCTAGTTACTTTTTTCGGAAGACTTGAATCAATGCAAGCAGTAAAAAGCCATTAAAAACCAATAGTGTTTGCTCAGGTATTGATAGCCCCATAAGTGACCATTGAATGTCGGCGCACTCCCCTGATGCAGTGAAGATGATTTCAAGTGTTTCACCAATAGGCAGGGTTTCCATCATGTAATCTAGACCAGGGCCGCATGATGGAACGAGATCTTCTGGTAAGTTTTGCAGCCAGATATGGCGCCAGCAAACAGCAACGCCAGTAAGAGCAACAATGCTTGCAAATAGGCCGTAAACCCTTTGGCCAATGATGCCAGGATTGTGGATTGTGGCAAGAAAGAAAATACAGCCCAGCGAGATTACTAGTGCACGATCAACAACACAAAGCGGGCAAGGGTCAAGACCAAGATATCGTTGCAAAAACAGCAATGCAAAAAGCATGGAGCAGATAGCTCCGAATGTGCCTAGTCCATTAATGATTCTTGAGCTTGGTAGTGTCATGACGAATTCCTAAAGTGGATCCTACAAGTTTTCGCGGCAGTATATCAGATGTAGATCGTTAGGGAGTATGACCATCAATTAGCAAATAAGTTTTGATGCGGGGTGAATCGAGAGAAATGATAGTGAAGAATGCTCATTGGCGACACTGAAAATAATATGGCCAATGAGCAGCTGTAGAATTAATACGACAAAAATTGTACTAAAACGTGAGTCTCTGTAATTTAGGCGGTCGCAATATCTTCTTCAGGTAGGCAGTGTGTCACTGAGGCTTGGTCGCTACCGTCATTCCAGCCTGCTTCCCAAGCTGCCGCGATAACATCAGATTTATAGGGACACTGCAGTAAACTCTCACCGCTTAAGCCAAACATGTAACCTTGGCGATAAGCTTTATTAAGTGTGTCGATGCTCCATTCTTGTTGATCAATGCTGTTGATCTTCATTTTTATACCTGCCCGCTTGTACTGTTGATTTAACTTCCCCGATAAAACAACAGTAGACTCCGTCCTGGCTAATCGAAATTAGCCGACCCCCAGGAATTTATTAACGTTATTTTTTGCATTAATCGTTTCATAAATTCCTACAACGTAGATTAGCAGTGTCTGGCCAGAATACAGCACAAAAGGTTAAAAAATTTTAACAAAACGTTACATTTTTTGTTTTGATTTGTGTTTTACGTGTTGGAACAGGGTTTTTTCTCAAAATACGCCGCTAAATATTCTTCAAATGATTGTGTATCATTATTTTCAATATCAATTTGTTGCTGCAGGCTTTCGGCGGATTGCTTTTTAAAAGCTTCAAAATCATCTTTTACTAGGGGATTATTTCGAAAGTAGGTTTCATGTTCCAGCGCCTTTTCCATTGCAAAATGATAAAAGCCAGTGTCATTTTCTCGAAGAGAGTTGATGATTTTTGCGGACGGTGTCTTGTCGGGGTTATCGACTTTTTGTTTCTGATTGGCAATTGCGTTGCTGTAATTATTTGTATTGCCTGCCTCGTCCATCAGAGCGGCAATCTTTGCCATTTTATCCAGCAACCCGTGGCTCCAGTTTTTAAAACAGACGGCTTCACCATTTTGATGGATTTTAAGGTCTGGTTTACGCCCTTGCATGACGATGGCTTCTTGGTTGTTATCGATTTCCTGCTGAGCTGTGGCATCAATTGTGGGACTAGGTTCAATTAAACACAACACGGCAAATACATCGAGGAAGCGGATTTTCTCTGCGGAAATACCAATCGGTTCGAATGGGTTAAGGTCTACGCAGCGCATTTCGATATATTCAACCCCGCGGGTAGCTAAAGCGCAGGTAGGTTTCTCACCCGATCGAGCGACACGCTTGGGGCGAATGGAGCCATAGTATTCATTTTCAATTTGTAGGATATTGGTGTTGAGTTGCTGGTATTCTTCGCCGTTGTCAGCTTTGCTCTTTTTAATTCCGAGTGTTTCGTATGCTGGGTGGGGTGTTTGGATGGCTCTCGTTAAATCTTCTACATATTCATTGAGTGAATTGTAGGATATGTGAAGCCCCGCTTGTGCATCATTCTGATAGCCGAGATCACTCATTCGTAACGATGTGCCGTAGGGTAGGTATAGCGTAGAGTCATTAAACTTTTCTAACCCGTGATCTCGTCCTTTAAGAAAGGAGCCACATACGGTGGGAGATGCCCCATAAAGATAAATCACCAGACCAACAAAACGTTGGAAGTTACGAATCAAGCCAAAGTATTGCGTAGAGATAAAGTCTTGCAAGCTGTCAGTATTGTTGAGTAGCTTTTGATAACCTGGCCAAAAATCGTCAGGCATCGATACGTTGTAATGTATACCAGCGATGGTTTGCATGAGTTTGCCGTATCGGTGCCATAAGCCGTGGCGATAAACATGTTTCATCCTACCTACATTTGAGTTGCCATAGGTTGCGATAGGGATGCTGCTTTCGTCACCCATAATGCAGGGCATGCTATTTACCCATAACTTCTCATTGTCTAGTTGTTGATAGGTGTAGCGGTGGGTTTTTTCTAGGTGCTCTAACATCTCATCAACATCAGTGAATGTTGGTGTGATAAATTCTAGCAATGCCTCAGAGTAATCGGTCGTGATTGAGGGGTGTGTTAGGGCGGAGCCGAGGGAGGCTGGGTGTTGGGTTTGGGCTAGATGCCCATTGGGTTCAATTCGCAGGCTTTCTTTTTCTATGCCTCTAACCATCTGATTGAGCGTTAGGTGTAGCTTTTGTTGCTGAATCAGAGAGAGGATGTCATCAAAATGCTGTGCCACGGAACAGTCCTTAATTATCTATGAACCCTCCATTGGTTGGAGTGTTCTTGGAATAGATGATTATGCGTGAACCTGACAGATAAATAAACGGGCTCAATGAAAGAGCCCGTTTTACTGCTGGAACGATCACCGGATCTTAGAAACCGCGGCGAGTACATCCATGTATGCTTTCTTCGGCGTCCTTGCCTCAGAGATTTCTGAAAGCATCCAGCAAATACAGAGCTTGTCGCGACTTATCTCCATTAATAGTCAGGAGTGAGCTAGTTGTTACGTCTTATTTTGACTTTAACTTGTTCGCATTGGCAAATAGATCAGCAAATGTCCCTGTTTTTCCTGCTGGCAATTCTTTGGTTTTGCCTCGGTTACTGCTGGATGATGTGTTTGTTCTAGGTGCATTATTGCCTTTTCGTCCTGATCCTCTACGTTTTGTTTCCGCGCCGCCAGTGACTTTCTCTCCCGCCTGGTCATTTAGGCGCATTGAAAGTGCTATACGTTTACGAGGTAAGTCTACTTCAACAACTTTAACTTGAACGATATCGCCAGCTTTAACCACTTCACGCGGATCTTTAACAAACTGGTTAGATAGGACAGATATATGAACCAAGCCATCTTGATGAACGCCGATATCTACAAATGCCCCGAAATTGGTTACGTTGGTGACAGACCCCTCAAGAATCATCCCAGGTTCGAGATCCTTCATTTCTTCCACGCCCTCTTTGAATTCTGCCGTTTTAAATTCAGGGCGAGGGTCACGACCGGGTTTTTCTAGTTCAGAAATAATATCGGTCACCGTCGGTAAACCGAAGGTGTCATTGGTGTAGTCAGAAGCGCTAAGGCTTGAAAGAAAACCGGCTTCACCTACCATTTGGTTTACATTGCGATTGTTTTTATCCGCAATATTTTTGACCAGAGGGTAGGCTTCAGGGTGGACACTGGAGCGGTCAAGGGCGTTGTTGCCGTCCATGATTCGTAAGAAACCCGCTGCCTGCTCAAAGGTCTTGTCGCCTAAACGAGGAACTTTTTTGAGATCTTTTCTATCTTGGAACGCGCCGTTGCTGTTCCGGAAATTCACGATATTGCCAGCAATGGTTTTGTTCAAGCCAGAGATGCGAGCTAATAAAGGCTCTGAGGCAGTATTAACGTCAACACCAACGGAGTTTACACAGTCTTCGATAACGGCATCTAGGCTGCGAGCCAATTTGCTTTGGCTAACATCATGTTGGTATTGGCCTACACCGATAGACTTAGGTTCGATTTTCACGAGCTCTGCGAGTGGGTCTTGTAAGCGCCGGGCAATAGAAACTGCGCCACGTATGGATACATCTAAGTTAGGGAACTCTCTAGCAGCAAACTCTGATGCTGAATAGATGGATGCCCCCGCTTCATTAACGGTGATCTTCTTTAGCGGCAAATCGCTGTAGCGTTTCATAAGGTCTGCAGCAAGTTTGTCGGTTTCACGAGACGCAGTGCCGTTACCGATACTGATTAACTCAACGTTGTGTTTTTTGCAGAGTACTGCCAGCGTTTCGATGGATTGATCCCATTGATTTTTTGGTGCGTGGGGGTAAATAGTGGTGTGATCAACAAATTGCCCGATGGAATCAACAACTGCAACCTTTACGCCGGTTCGGATACCGGGGTCCAAACCTAGAGTTGCTTTAGGCCCAGCGGGTGCAGCCATTAACAAATCGTTTAAATTGTTGGCAAATACATTGATAGCTTCAGTTTCAGAGCGCTCACGTAACTGGCCTAATAGCTCGCTTTCCATGTGAACGAGTAATTTCACTCTCCAGGTCCAGCGAACGACTTCATTTAGCCATTTGTCGGCAGCGCGGCCTTCATCTTTTATATCAAAGTGTTGAGCGATCATTTCTTCACAAGGGTGGCGAGTGCTACCTTCGTTTTGCTCAACACCGATGTTAATTTGTAATACCCCTTCGTTTCGGCCACGGAAAATGGCAAGCGCTCGATGTGAGGGGGCGCTCTTTAATGGTTCATTGTGCTCGAAGTAATCGCGGAATTTTGCCCCAGCATCTTCTTTCCCTTCTACCACTTTAGCGTTGATATCACCGCTATTGGCCAAGAACGTTCGTGCTTTACCGAGCAATTCAGCATTTTCGCTGAACTTCTCCATGAGAATATATTTAGCGCCATCGAGAGCTGCTTTGGTATCTGCGATACCTTTGTCAGCGTTGATAAAGGTTGCGGCAACATCTTCCGGTGTTTGTGTCGGATCTTCGAACAGACTTGTTGCTAAGGGTTCAAGGCCTGCTTCTTTCGCAATCTGCCCCTTGGTGCGACGTTTTACCTTATAAGGTAGGTATAAATCTTCAAGGGTGGTTTTGGTTTCTGCTGCACGAATGGCTTTTTCTAAGGTATCTGTGAGTTTTTCTTGTTCAGAGATACTTTTAAGAATGGTTTCGCGGCGATCGTCTAGTTCTCTGAGGTAACGTAACCGTTCATCCAGTGTACGAAGCTGAGTATCGTCTAACCCCCCTGTAGCTTCTTTTCGATAACGTGAGATAAAGGGTACTGTTGCACCTTCATCCAGCATATCAACGGCAGCTTGTACTTGGGATTGTTTGACGTTTAGTTCTTCAGCAATACGTTGTGAAATTGTGGTCATGCTTTGGTTCTCGGGACTAAGTTCTCAGAAGAGGTGTCCTCAAAAGAGGGGTTCTCAAAAAGGATTCGCAACATGCGTAACGCGAGGCGAAATTATACCTTGGTATTCACACAATGGGAGTCTTGTTATTTCTTGATTCTTGAGGTAGGGCTGTGGTTCGTGGCGGCGTGGTTAAGGAAGAGAGGATTTTAGCCGTGTAATAATGGTTTCTAGGGCTCGGTCAATGATTGGGCCTGAGTTTAATACGACAATCTGCTTGTCATGTAGTGCAATGGCAAGCTCTTCACGGGTAAATTGTTTGGTTTTTGCTCCTAACCGGTTTACAAATACATAGCTGTCTGTCGCTCGTATTTTTGTGGTTAGCTTGCAGCGTATAGCCTTTTGGTCACTTTCGATGACATTAAACCATGTTCCCGTTTTGAGACAGGAAACGTCATGTAACAAATCATTGATGACAGCTTGCTTTAGTTCAGCCTTTCTAGCTTCAATCTTTGTGTTGGCTGTTTGGGCAGGTTGTTGGTCGGTTAAATCGACTTTAATAGTGCGAAGTGGGTTGTCCGTACCTTTGTGTGTCAGCATTTGGCTATGGATTTTCCATAAATGCGACATCATTTTGTCTGTGTCAGATGGTTTGTAGGCAATTCCTTCGAGGCCTGTTTTTATGTCCCCTAGCAATGCCGGGATCATTTTTAACCAGCGTTTATGGGATGATTCATTCTTTTGTGGCTGTACGCTCCAAATTAAATCATCTGCAACTTGTAACGTGCTACGCCATGCATAGCTGGATTTGCCTTCTTTCAGTAGCGCATGCAACAGCAGTTTTTGCCAGGGTGTTTTGAGAAACTCGATAACCACCGGGGGCAGCTCTTTACCCTGAATGCGGTCTCGAACCAGTTGAGTAATAAGGCGCTTGGCTTGTTCTGTTTTTGCTTTACCTTCTTCTGCGGCAATGGTGCGTTTTTCCATTGCTTGGGAACGTAACTCTTCTTGTTTTACGTGGCTAAGGAGTTGCTGTTCTGCACCCTCGAATATTGCATTATCCCCGGAGTATTTTTTGAGGATATGGCTAACAACCGCCTCAACCTTAAGGTAGAGTTTATCGGTTTCAGATGTTGTGTTGTGATCCCAGCCTAAGCATATGTGTCCAATGAGGTTTAGTAGGCGCCTTGCTGGATGCTGGTTGGTATTAAAAAACGCTTTATCTTTAATGGCGGCTTTTAAGACAGGGATTTGAAGTTTACCAATTAGCAAAGCCATTGCTGGAGGTAAATTTTGGGTCAGAATGAACTCAAAAATCATATCAACAATGTTAATAATATCGGTATCGACGTCATTAATTTTACGTTGATTATCTTTTTGTTGTTTTAGTAAATTGGATAGGTTCAAGCCAACATTGAGTGCTGCTAGGGTTTCGGTATTCGTCGCAGGGTTAAATGTGGTTGCGGCAGTCTCTTGAATATTGTCAAGGAGATTGAATATTTCTTGTTGGTTCGCGGCAGGTAAGTTGCTATCAATGTACACGGAAGGTTCTTGCAAATTTCGTGTGGCCGTCAGCAAGCTTTGTAATGTACCAAAGGCGTTGTTACTACTAATACTACTATCACCACTGCTGCTGTTGCTGAAACCGCCAGAGTTATCAGCTTCATTCGTATTTTTTTGCTGTGATGTTGACGCATTTTCCTTTTGGGCGGATTTTGCGTTGTGCTGCTTAATTTGGGACGGTGTGCGGCGTATGATTGCCCGCAGATTGGGAAGGATCCTGGCAGCAATCAAGATTTGATTGGTATCCAGTAGTACCTGTTCGTAATGTCGCAAGACGAGTCGATCAAATTGCTTTAAGAAGATTAATCGGGACTGAAGGCCTATCTGAAAGTGATCGCAAGCTGCAACAAAATGGCGAACCAACTGCTGAGGGTCAAGAGGGTTGTTGTCTTCTTGAACACTGATAGGTTTGAGAAATTCACTAAAGCGGGTGTTTATTTGCAACAATAGCGTGGGGAACTCGCAGCGCGCTCGGCTTACCATGCTGCTAATGGCAACATCAATTTCAACATCTTCTTTGTCGAGTAGAGCTAAGGCGTCATCTAAGGTGTTGCTAATGTTGTCTGTTGGGGGTGTAGAAAGGTTACGAAAGTCTAATTCTAAGCTGCTAAAAAAAGAATGTTCCACTCGTTTACGCTGCAATCGAATTTCACGCATTGATTCGAAGTAGACATTTTGTTCATTATTGTTGTGGGCAGAATCTGCTAGCTCAAAGAATGTATCATCAATTTGCTCGAAGAGTGTAGATACCAGGGCAGATAACGTCTCAACAGATCGATTTCGGATGTTATCGAGAATGGATGGTTTTCTATTATGAGATTGCCCTGAGGATGCAAAGGGGGCAACGGCGTTACCTGGTGTATCAGATGTCATTAAGGAGTTCCTTTCCCACGCGGTGGCTTCTCTGTTCGGAATAATGCGAAGGTGATGTTTTCAAAATAAGTGGCACAGACTTTATAATTCTATCATGCAAGCCATCGCGTCACTATCATAGCCGTCTATTTAAAAATGATATGTGATGTAATTACGTGCGATTTTACATTTACTGCTAATAAGTTGTTTGTATCGCCATCTCTGAGCGAAGTCGGTTGGTTGCATAACGCAGTGCTCGATCAAGCAGTGGTCCATTGTGAACCGGAACGGCTTCTGTTCGATAGAGTTGTGAGGCGAGCTGTTCCAAGCTGACGGTTTTTGCTTTTTGACCGTTGGCGTGGGTAAACAATAATGAGTTGGACAGCGGTAGTTGGCTTGCGAGTTTACATAATTGCTTGGGTTGGCCCGGGTAGGTAAATTGAAACCAGGTACCTGGAGTAAGTTGTTCTACCTGTTTAAGTAGGTCACTGAATAGTACCGTGTCGAGGCTCTCAAGGTCTTTTTGGCTTAAAAAGTCCACAATGGTCGCGGGTTCTTGATGTGTTTGGTCAAAGATAGGGTATGTAAGTGATCCTTGTGAGGCCTCGACGGATGTTTGTTGTATCGCAGCTTGGAGTTGGCTTAACTGGTGAGTTACCTGCTTTTGACTGGCATGGATGTCGAGCAGTCTTTCTTGAATAGGGGTAATTATTTGTGAAAAGCTTGGCGTGTTGTTTGCCATCAAACCGCTGGATAAATGAATAACATGTTGTGTTATTAAGAGGGCGTTTTTCACTTTGTCGGAATTTTCACCGTGTTTCAATATTTGCTGAAACAGTATTTTATTCCAGGTTTCTAATAGAAATGTTTTGCAGTAGGGGTGGATTTTCTTTCCTTGTAAACGATCTGCAAGTAATTGATTCACTAAGCGGCGAGCATGTTCGGTTTTGTCTTTACCTTGTTCGCTTTCGATGACACGAATTTCCAGTTTATTTGCTTTATCTGTTTGTGTTGTCAGTGCGTTTATTAGCGACGTTGCAAGTTGTTGGAAAAGGCGGGGGTCACCGTATAGTTCGGTGGATAACCGTTCAACGATAAAATGTATACCGTTGTGTAGCATATTGCTATTTCCCTGTTCCCAGTTGATACCTGTTGTTGTTAGCGCATTGAGCAGCTGTCGTGCAGGATGGTTTCTGTTGGTTAAGAAGCGGGTATCGCACAGGGCAATCTTTAACAATGGCAATTGTAGTTTCAATACCAGGCACAACATGGATTGGGGGAGTTCTTGGGAATATACAAAACGAAATGCATTGTCCATTAGGCGAATGATATTTTTATCATTATTTGATAGGGAGTGACGTTCGTAATGGGCGATGCTGTTTGTTAGCAGATGTTCGATCAGGGGTTGGGCTTGTAATGCACTTAACGATAAAGGGTGCTTTGATTGGCAGCGCTGCATGAAATCGATTAGATGGAAAAGTTTTGATTTCGAAACGGGTGAATATGCAACTTTTTGAATGTCGGTCTGGTGGACAATTGAGGTCTGAGATATTTCAGGGCGTTTGACTTGATTTTTAGAACTATAATCTACGGCGCTATGTTCAGAGCTAGGGTGTTTGGGTTCAAGCTGCAGTTTGGGTGCTAATGTGTTGTTGTCATCTGTTGATCGTTCCTCTGCCGGTATTACTTGTTCAGGAACGGTGAAGCGAGTATGACGAAGGCTTTCTGCATCAATGTCTGGGCAATAACATTTTTCGATTAATAATGTATTGGCAAGTTCGACCTGAATACGTAGCGTATCCAATAATACTTTTTCGAAGTTGTTGAGAAGTTGTAGGCGTAACGAAGTATTAAATTTTAATGGGGCAACGGCTAGAACAAACGCGGTGACTATTTGTTTGGGGTCAAAAGGGTTGCTTGATGAAATAACCCGTGCTTCTGGGAGTAACGCATTTAGTCGTGTTAATAAATGCAGTAATGGACCGGGTATCGCGCAACGTGTTCGAGTCACAATGTTGTTAATAGAGACTTCAATTTCAAAATCTTGGATGCCGTATAAATCAATAATGGATGATTTCCATAACTGTTTTTCTGACTTTACTAATGCGCGGAAGTTTTGTGTTAAATAATGACGAAAACGTGTATGAGAGTGATTACGTTTTGTGCGCAATTCTTCCATGTAGGAAAAATAGTGATTTTGTTCTTTTTGGTCGCTGGCGTTGTTTGCCGCATTAAATAAGGTTTCATCCAGGCCATCAAAAAGACTATCAAGCATAACAAGTAATGGTTTTATCGAGTCTCTTTCGAGGCGATAAAATACACTTAACCGATCCGCATCAGCAGAGGGGCGTTCAATTGGCAAATACTTATTAGGTGAATAGGGTGCCTTATTATTCATGATGAGTAGAAGTGACTGATAGTGTTGTTAAATGGAGTGTTAAATAGATTGTTAGGCCATGTCGTTGAGATGCTTGCCGCATCTAACCTTTTGGCCTGGTTCAGAAGTGAAAGGAGTGTAGCAAAGAGTCAATAGAGAAACTATGACAGAATGCCTAATCTGCGCTTTCCACCCTCAATCATCATCAATAAGGCGGGAATAAAAAACAAGATTAGGAAGGTTCCGTAGATAAGGCCAAATACAATGGAGATAGCCATAGGAATTAGAAACTGCGCTTGCAGGGATGTTTCAAATAAAATAGGTAATAACCCAGCAACCGTTGTTAGTGTCGTCAATAAAACAGCACGAAAGCGCGCACAAATAGCGTCAACAATGGCTTTGTGCGCATCGATGCCTGCTTTCCGCAATTGGCCGTAAAATGTAATCAGTACAATGGAATCGTTGATGACAATTCCTGATAGACCAAATAGGCCCATTAGTGAAAACATGGATAAATCTTTACCCAGAAGAAAGTGTCCAAATATAGCGCCTGTTAATCCAAAAGGGATTGCCGTCATTACTGCAAGCGGCCAGCTATAAGAGGAAAACACCCAGGCAAGAATAATATAAATTAGTGTTAAACCCAGACCAACACCAATGACCATATCATCAAGGGTTTCTTTTTGGTCGGCGGATTGGCCATCGGCATCGATGGTTAAGCTATAGCGCGCTTTTAGGGATGGTAAGAACGTTTTGTTTAGGGCTTCAGAAATCTCATTCGCATTACCTGTGGATTCATCAATATCAGCGCCAACGACAATGTTGAGTTCTTTATCGGTGTGATTTAATTGGTTTAAACCCTGGCGTGATTCGAAATGTACAACGTTTGCTAGTGGTACGATTTGTCCTGACGGTGTGACAATTGGGAATTGTTCAAGTGCAAGACTTTGATCTTTTTCAACTTGCGGCAGGCTAACACGCACTTCAATTTCTTTGTCTTTTTCATGGAAAATCTGCGCAATAGAACCATCAAATGCAGAACGTATTTGTCTGCCCATGTTTTCCGTGGTTAACCCTAGGCTTCTTCCTGTTGGGGTTAATGTATAAATAAGCTGTTCCTGTCCAAAAGGAAGGTCATCACCAATATTACTGGTGCCGCTAAATTTTCGAATTTCTTGTTGAAGCTCCAGTGAAGCTTGTTTTAACTGTAATGGATCAGACCCAATGAGTTTGAATGCTAAGGATTGTCCACCAGGCCCCAGCTTGCGCTGGTTAATAACAAATTTTGATATGCCGGCAGGCAGTATGATTTTCTCTTTCCAGTGTTGAATAAATTCAGCATTAGAAATAGGGCGTTTGTGTAACTTTAAATCGACAATGAGAGCGCCATTTTCATTGGCAACTTCAGCTCGACGTCCACTACCAAAAAAACTACGGCGGTGAAAGGTAATACCAATATTAACCATGTCATTGTTATATTCTGCATCCGTTGAGGAAAGTGTGCTTTCAAGGTGGCTAAGAAACTCGGCAACCTTGCTTTCTGAAGTCCCTGGATGAAATTCTACGTTGGCACGAATTTCATTTCCTTCGATGGTAGGGAAAAAGGTAAAGCGTAAATGGCCGGTGACGGAAAGGGATAGCGCCAATATAAATGCGCATATACCAATGGTAATGGTTGTCCCCCGGTATTGAATAGCGAGTTCTACCATTGGGCGAACTTTTTCTTCACGAAAACGATTGAAGCGGACTTCGAATCTAGCGCGGATACTGTTGGGGTTTTCTGGTTTCTGTTTTTTTAGACTGTGGTGAAGATGGCCGGGTAGAATAATAAAACATTCAATAATTGACGCGATGATTACACAAATAATCACTGTCGGCATATCAAAAATAATTTTCCCCATGGTACCGCTAACAAGCGCAAGAGGAAGGAAGGCGGCGATGGTTGTTAGAGACGATGATATAACGGGGGCGAGCATGCGTTGGGCGCCACCCACCGCTGATGACAGTGCACTTTCACCCATTTCCACGTGGGTCAGAGTGTCTTCGCCGACTACGATGGCATCATCAACAATGATTCCTAGCGCCATGATTAATGCAAATAAGCTAATCATATTAATGGTGCCACCAATAAAATAAAGAATGGCGAGGGTTGCGAGAAAAGATGTTGGAATACCGACGGTAACCCAAAATGCGACTCGGGCACGTAAAAAGAGAAATAGTGTGGCAACTACGAGTATTAGACCGCCGGAACCGTTGGTTACTAATAGTTGGATTCGTTCTTTTAAGCTTTTCCACCGTTCATTGTATGAGTGTAATGTAACCCCTTGAGGCAGTGTTTTTTGAGCGCTTTCGATCCACTGATTTAATGTATCGGCAATTTGTAATGTGTCTTCTGCGTCGGTACGCATAATGGTCATTTCAATGGCAGGCTGACCGTTCCATGTGAGGTATGCCTGATCTGCTTGAGGTCGCCGTGATACCGTTGCAACATCGCGTACACGTAATAAGCGTCCCTGACTATCGGTGGTTAACGGCAAATTTTCGAAACCAATAATCGAGCGCTGTTGGCTTAAGCTTCGTATCTGTTTGGAAACTTCATTTCGGGTAGCGGTTCCCGCGGGTAGATCCTGGCTATTTTGACGGATGTTGCTGGCGATACTGCGTAAGGATAATCCGGTTTCATAGATTGCGGTAGAAGGTACTTCAATGGCAATTTCTTCTTCAGGAAGCCCAACAAAATTAACCTTTTTTATACCAAGCTGAAGAAGTTCGCTTTCAAACTGTTTTGCAAGTTGGCTTAATTCATCCAAATGGTCAGGGCCAGTAATAAGTACTTTGGCAACGGGAGAGAAACGTTCAACCCTTTGTACAAGAGGGCGTTCCGCATCCGCGGGTAAATTGCGGATTACTTCAATATTTTGTCGAACCTTATTAACGATGGATTCAATGTCGCTACCTTCAATCAGTTCTAATACAATGATGGCTGTGCCAGAGCGGCTACTAGAGGTTAATGTTTTGATCTGAGTAATGCTGTCAAGGGATTGCTCAATGGGCAAGGTTACTGAACGCTCTACATCTTCAGCACTTGCGCCACTCCACGCAACATTCACAGTGATGTAATCTAATTCAAATTGTGGGAAAAATTGAGTGTTGAGTTTTTTAAGTCCCCATAATCCACAGAGAATAAAAAGAAACATTAATAAATTTGCAGCAACTTTGTGTTGCGTGAAAATTTCAATCAAACTTCGAGAGGTAGCTGACTCACTCATAACTGAGGGTCAACTTTTTTGGTAACTTGCGTTGATTCAGTGTTTTGTGCGGTTTCTAAACTTGTCGAATGGGTGATTTGTACTTCCATGCCTGATATTGCATTGGGCACTTGGGTGATCAGGATGTCTTCACCTTCTTTAATATTGGCACTGTCGATGAGAAACCTAAGTGAGCCATCGAGGGAGGTTTGTGTTCCGACGCGCTTAATTTTGTGGCTTACTAACAAGGTTTTTTGAACGGTATAGATTCTATCCTGACCATAAATTGCTTGGGTTGGTACGATGATACTTTTGTTTACAGCGGGTAACTCCAATGAGATTGAAAGTGATCTTCCCATCGTTATAGGGAATGCTTTTTGGGTTTGAGGGTTCATTGCAATGCTAAATAAACCGTCAATACCACCTTTGCCTTTTTCAATGGCACCGGATAACCGAGATAGGGTGATTGGAATGGTTTGCCCAAGGCTGGTAAAGTTTCCCGCAATCGGCTTTTGTTGCTGTAACGCGAGTTCAAATATAGATAGATATTTCAAAGGAATTTGTGCACGAACTTCAATAGCGTCAGTATCGTATAAGGTGAGGACGGTATCTCCTGTGCGGAGTCGGTTTTGAGCTGAAATAGGTAGTTTGGTGATACGACCATTAAAGGGTGCTGTAATTTGTGTTCGTGCCAAATCAAGAGCAGATTGATCCCGTAGGGCACTAACTCGAGCTAATTGTGCCTGGAGTCTTGCTAAACGATTAGGGTGATCCTGAATGGCTAGTTCACGGTTTATTAAACTGAGCGATTGCTTACCTTCTGCCTGCTTGGACTCATCCCATTGGACATCGGAACCTACCTGCCGTTTAGCTAAATTACCATACCGAGTGCTGGCTTTGCTGGCGAGCTTGGAAAGGCCTTTTTCAATCGCTAGAGCTTCTATATCTGATTGAAAGCGGTTTTTTTCTGCTGTGATCTGTGCGTTTACGTCAGCAACGTCGGCTTCTCGCTGCGCCAGACGTAATTTTTCATCGCTGGTGTCTAATGTGACTAGTAGCTGCCCTTTTTTAACCACGTTACCTTCAGCGACTAATACTTCACTTACATAGGCATTGGAGGGAGATGCTAGGGTTGTTTCTCGGGGAGATTCAACTTGACCGATAAGTGAAAGCTGAGGGGTGTTAGAAGATAGGTGTGCTTTTTGTACAGATACACGCCAAGCGTTGTTGGGTGTGTTTTTTGCGCGTGCACTTGGTTTAAAGAAATATAAAGCAAGAATACATATAGCCACTATTATGATGACTAGTATAGGAAGTACTTTTTGTTTGCTCATTAGAATGCTGTGATCACTTGTGATGACAAGTTATGGTTATTGATAGAATTGTTGGCCTGCATCGGCTAATTAGTCGCTTGCTAACTTCTGTAAAGAATAGCCTAATACGCTTCATGTTGGGGCATTCTGTTACAAAAGTAACACAATATCACAAGCAGCCAGGTCAAAATTTTGCCTTTAAGGTCAATGTGATAGCCAAATGTTCATATCTTGTAACAAAAGGCGCCCCTTAGCTATTTTTGAATTGAGTCAACACAGGCTATTGTAGAGCCTGTTAACACTTGAGTAGTTCCCTTAGATATTGGAGAAAGTTGTGACAGAAGCAGCGCAAGAACAAGCCGACCCGCAGGAGCAATTTAAAATATTGGTAGTGGATGATGACGCACGATTGCGAGCATTGTTGCAGCGGTTTCTGGAAGAACAAGGCTATTTAGTGAAAGCGGTAGCGGATGCAGAGCAAATGGATCGTGCGTTGGGGCGTGAAATATACTCGTTGATGGTGCTTGATTTGATGTTGCCTGGCGAAGATGGCTTATCTATTTGCCGACGTTTGCGAGAGAAGGAAAGTGCGCTGCCGATCATTATGTTAACCGCAAAAGGTGATGATAATGACCGAATCAATGGCTTGGATGCTGGGGCGGATGACTATTTACCCAAACCCTTTAATCCTCGTGAATTAGTTGCTCGAATAAAAGCCGTTATGCGTCGACAGGTGAAAGAGTTACCAGGGGCGCCTAGTCAGCAAGATGAAAAAGTTGAATTTGGCCCTTATGTGTTAGATCTTTCTGTGCGTTCTTTGACCAAAAATGGCGAATCGATGTCTCTGACTACCGGTGAGTTTGCGGTAATGAAAGCCTTGGTACAGCACCCGAGAGAACCGTTAACACGGGATAAGTTGATGAATTTGGCTCGTGGTAGAGAGTGGAGTGCCATGGAACGCAGTATTGACGTCCAGGTATCACGCTTGCGTCGATTGATCGAAGAAGATCCATCCAATTCACGTTATATCCAGACGGTTTGGGGTGTAGGTTACGTGTTTGTGCCTGATGGCGGAGAAGGCTAGTCAGCCAACCCTGTTGGATTAAAGCGAAATACTGATAGCGTCATGCTTCCTAACCCCTTAGAATTTGTAAGCGGTGATATTCTTATCACCGCTTTTTTTGTTTTGATACATTCTTTTTGTTCTTGTTATAGGTAGTGAGGTCGTTGTTGAAAATTACGCCCCAATCGTCTTTCTGGCGCATGGTGTTACTGATTTGGGCCGTGGTTATCATGAGCCAATCGTTCACCCTATGGTTTGCCTTCCACTATGTTTATACCCCTGGCGTAAAACAAGTCGCTCAGCTTGTGTCCCTGGAAATGAGGACGCTTGAGAGCAGTATGACGCTTATCGATAAGCCGGCTTTGATTGATAGGATCATGGCAGATCAGCCAGAAAATGGCCGCGTTTTTATCACTATTGATGAAAGTGATGTGCCTGATGAAACTAGCTATGTAATGACTGACCTTTTTGTTGAACCGATGAAAGATGTCATGGGTGCGGGGGCACAGGTGCGGTTAGGCGTTTCACCAAAGCCGGGGTTATGGATTAGTAATGATGCGCTTGATGGTATTTGGATTCACTTGCCGTTAGATCACTTTTTACCGTATGACGGTTTGCTGGTGACTAGCTGGGTAGTTGGTACGCCTATGTTAGCGTTTATTCTGGCGGCGATATTTGTGCGACGATTCAGTCGCTTGTTGAAGCGTTTAGAAGAAGCAGCTCGGCGTATTGGCCGAGGTGAGCCTGTAATGACCCTGGATATGGATAATGGTCCACGAGAGATTATTGCTGTTAACCAAGCGTTTAACCAAATGCGTAATAATTTACAAGAGGCAACTCGAGAGCGAGCGCTATTACTTGCGGGTATTTCTCATGACCTGAGAACACCGTTAACCAGAATGCGCTTAACGGCGGAGTTTCTAGGCGGGAATGATATAGAGCTACAAGAAGGCATGATCAGAGATATTCAGGATATGGACGATATCCTCGATCAGTTTATTGCCTTTATTCGTGATGGAAGTGATGAGGCAACCGATGTGGGTGATCTTAATGAGGTTATTTACGAAGTGGCAAGCCAGTTTAAAGCGGATGATGCGGATATCAGTGTTGATACACAGGATGTTCCTGATATTTCGTTAAAGCGCCTCTCTTTAAAGCGCATGTTTGGTAATTTAATCGGAAATGCTATTCGTCATGGTGGCGGTAAAGTGGATGTGTATAGCGGCATGGAGAATGGAGAAATTTGTGTTGTGGTCGCTGACCGAGGCCCAGGTTTAACCGAAACAGAAATGCTCGCATTGTTCCAGCCGTTCGCACGGGGAGATGAATCAAGAAGCACCCAAGGTTCGGGGTTAGGTTTGGCCATTGTGAAACGCATTGTTGATATGCACCACGGAAGGGTTGAATTAAAGAATCGTGAAGGTGGTGGTTTGGAGGCGAGAGTGTATTTACCGGTTACCGGAGAGATGGTACCGCCAGAATCAATGATGGCGAGGATTCGTTAAGCGCGCATTTTTGTGCGTGCTTTATTATTTCATAGCTAATGAGTTTTGTAGTGTTATGTTGCTCGGCTCTTGTTAGTACAGTCGTACCACTGCTAGTCTGTGCTCAATAAATAAACGCCCAAATATTGAGCTGAGCCAATGCCTACAACCCTGTTTTCCCAGATTAAATCCCTGTTAAGCTTGTCGCTAATCGTTTTTTCACTTACTGGGTGTAAGGTTGCCGTGAATGTGGTTGGTGATGGCGCTGGGGTTGTGACATCTAATGTTGCTGGTGTGGAATGTGGCAATATTGATGATAAATGCTCAGCTTTGTTTGATAGTTTTGGCCCTGTTGTTCTCACTGCCACATCGCAACCAGGAGCAACTTTTGTAGGATGGGAAGGTGACTGTGAGGGTAATGAAAGCACTTGTGAACTAACCCTAGGTATTCCGCGAGAAGTCACCGCAAGATTTGATACGAATAATATACTTGCGTTAGATTGCGGAACGGAAGAAGCAAAAGCCAATTGCCTTACTCCGAAGCAACTTCCTGAATACTATGTTGAACAGAGTGTGATGTATTTTGATACTTTGGCTTCTGACGTGAGCGTGTTGGTGCAACCCAATTACTCGTTGATGGTTGTGCGCTGGGAGTGGCCACCTTGGTTGCTATTGACGGGCTTAGGTAATGCAAACCTTATATTAACGGATGTCGCGCTGAAGTTATTTCCAACGGTTATTGCCGAGATAGATTGTCGGGCGTTTGATACACAACCTTACGGTCGTTGCCACATGGTGTTTGATTACAGTGGTGAGCTATGCCCGATATATGAAGAGTTCACCTTTAATGATCAAGGTGAAATAACCTTTATTGAAGCATGGACAGATTTGGCAGGTTGGACTCCAACAACGGAAGAGGACTACTGGGCGGAGGGTGAGCATGTGAAGCGGCTTGCAACAAGGGTTCCTGGGTTAGGTAACGCGAATGGATTAGTGGATTTTGATGCGACATGGATGGAGGAAGCAGCAATGCAGGATGCAGATGTTGGGGAGTTAATGAAGAGGGGGCGTAGGCCTTATGGTACATACCTGGAGGAAATTGTTACCCATGCTGTTGAAACGGCGGAGGGGTGTAATCCGGGGCACTGAGTGAGCCTTCAACATGATTAGAGTTAATCTTGATAGTGACGTTGCCTTGTTATTCTTGTAGATCCATTTTGGGCTGTTTTATGCTTAGAATTCGGAAACAGCAAATTCTTTTGTAGTCTGCTTGTCTATAAAGTGTGGTTACTTGCCTTATTGTAGGGTTAGTAATCTATTCGTTTTACACAAGGTTCGCACAAAGGCCATAAAATGACTACAAACTTCCCAAAAACCCAATTTGCTCGAAATAAGAGCAACCTTCTTGTATTGGATGTAGGTCATATTCTGAGTATTCATCTGCGCGACTACATTGGTGTAGTGAGCGACGGAGTACCTTATGAATTACTTATAGGGGATGAGCTTATTAAGGGGCAAAGTGAGGGAGGTTATATTACTCAAAGTATTGATGAGTCTGTAGAGAGCGTTAAGTTGACGGTATGGCCCTATCCAGAATACCCCACGATTAAAAAGCAATGGCGTGTAACTATTGATGTTTTAGAATCAAGTGACACTGATGAGGGTAAAGTCCAGCGGCTTAATAACCTTGGGTATGTAATCCCTAAAGGTGGGCGTGCACAAGATGCCATAGCGATTGAAGCGGAGAAGCGTTTCAAGAAAAGTAGCGGATTAACATCGAATGATCAATTGGTAAGTGCTTTGACCGCCGTCGATTCAAGTTCAATGGCGTAGTTTATACCTGCCTTCTGCCTAGTTGATTCTGTGTTGGTTGGTTGGGTGATGTTATAGTTGCGCTATTTTAAGTGAGGAGAAGTTTATGCGGTTCCCGATACCGTTTGCATTGATTACGTTGTTCGGCATGTTGTGGATGAGTGTTGTTAGTAGTGTTGCTGCTGACACATACGTTGATCCAAAGGACTATCAAGTATTTAAGACCTTTATTGAACAGGCTGGTCACAGTATTGATGAGTATGAGTTTACGACCGAGTATGAGGTTATAGGACTGGATGAAGGCTACTTGATGATCAAAATGCCTCATCGGAAGAAAGAAAGTAATATATCTCGTTTAGATGGAAGAGTGATGGTCGATGATAAAGGAAGGATTTTGGCCGTAGATATCAATGGTGGCGAAGTCAATTCTTTGAAGTTACTGGAGTCCCTGACTGAGCTTATATCCATTTCAGTTGATGACACAAACCTGGCTAGTCTGTCGTTACAAAACTTGAAAAATTTGGTTAACTTAAGTCTGGGCGGTAATAAAGTCCAACAAGTGGAAGTGTTAGAAAACTTACCTAATCTACGTAGAATCGAATTGTCATACAATAAATTGCCTAACGTGAACGGTATCGGCAATTTACGGAAACTTGAGCGGCTTTCTGTAGGTGTGAATCGTATGTCTTCGATTGATAACTTCGGTCGCTTTGAAAACCTCAAATATTTGGATCTAGAAGGGAGCAGTCTCAAGCAAGTGGATGGCCTAAAGGGGCTTTTGAAGCTTGAAAGGTTGAGTCTTAATGGGCAACCAATAGAAGACCTTTCTCCTTTAAGAAGGTTAATAAAATTAAAGTCATTGCTGTTATCCAATGTGAAAGATGTTGATTTATCACCTATTAAGCACTTAGAGAAATTGGAGTTCTTGCGTATATTTCATAGTCCTATTGAGTCACTTTATGGTATTCGAGAGCTGCCTAATTTAAGAGTATTGACGGTGACAGAGGGTGAACTAAAAAGTATTGGTGATTTAAGTGAAATGGTTAGTTTGGTGGAATTGGAACTTTCCAATAACCCCCTTGTTAGTATGAAAGGTGTGGGGGGGGTGACATCGCTAAAAAAATTAGTCCTTGAAAATACCGATATTAAAATAATTGAAGATTTAGAACAACTTTCAGGCCTTGAAAAGCT
Source organism: uncultured Gammaproteobacteria bacterium (assembly GCA_913063495.1). Taxonomy (GTDB): domain Bacteria; phylum Pseudomonadota; class Gammaproteobacteria; order Pseudomonadales; family Ketobacteraceae; genus 42-54-T18. The sequence goes on from CAJXXT010000036.1 coordinate 20,341, forward strand.
CGTGTTAACTGGTTCATTGATTGAAAAAATGGAAGGTTTGGATGGATTGACGAATCTTTTGGAATTAAAAATGTCTGCTACAAATATATCAAAAATAGAGAATTACGAGAATCTTACTAACTTATTGTTCTTTGCCTATAGGGAAACACCGGCCTCTAGAAAAGAAGAAAATCATGAAGCACTACGGTATTTGAAAAAATTCACGTATAAAAATTATAAAGCCCGATCAGATCGAAATGGAAAGTGAATACTTTATTTGTTCTGAGGCTGGCCTTCATGTCGCTCAATATAAATTACGATAATACAAAACATACCTTTTAGTTAGAAGTCTGTTAAACAAAGGATTGGAGCCCATTATGGCTGTAGATTTAAAAAACGTGATGCTAGATTTCGAGCGAATCATGAAGGAAATCGCAAAAAGCGAGTTGACCTTAAAAGCAGTGAAAAAATTGAGGGAAGAGCAGGCGGATTTTAAAAGCTCTCGTCAATGGGGATATGAAGAAAGTTATCAGTACGATTCTGCGGTGATTGTAGCTACAAAGAGAGTCGCAAGCCTTAATAACAGTTTGGCAGAGCTTGAAGCGTTCCATAAAGTCAATCGTCAGCAGCTGGATAAAGTCTGCCATTATTATGACGATGACGACAATGAAATCAGGAAGGCCCATGAAAAACGTATGAGTTTCCTCGTTGAGGTATTAGGGAACGATGATGCGGATCAGCAATTAAAGGATATATTAGAGGAAAAGGAAATTGTCCCTACGGTGACATACGGTGCAGTAAGTAACCGGCTGGAAGAGTCTCTGAGTGACGAGGAAAGGATTAATCAATCCTGTGTGTTGGCTACTCAAGATTTAACCACGGAAATTCGCCTGGTATATGAGGATAATCCCGATGAACCAGTGGCGTGTAGTAGTTTGCTTTATTGGTTGTATGACAATGACCCGGCGAATAGCGATGCCATTGAACCGGATGTAAAGGCGATATCTGATGATTTGAAGGTAATGTTGCCTATTGGTGTTGGTGTTACTGATAGTAGCGGAAACTTAATGCAGAGCGTTGCAGTTCCCGATGGGTTGGGGGTTTATCAAATTAATGAAGAAACCAATCAACTTATGGTGAAGTCAAAGCTGTCGACGTGGAAAGCGTATAAAATTGCCACCAACGCTCGTTTACAAGCCTCAAGTTTTAGGGATCACGTCACAGATGCTAATGGGAGTATTGAAAATAGCAATTCATCTTATGAAGTGGTAAATAATTATAAGGGAGACCTTGGTGGGGAGTTTGATTGGCATTTTTTAAATTATATGAAAAAGAACAAACCACTAAAAAAATCTGTGGATATTACGATACCGCAGCAAATTATGGCCAATATAGTCGCCAAAGGTTTTGATGAAGAGGATCATGAGAATCTAGAAAAAGAAATGTCGTTGGCGGGATGGAGGGGTTCTGATAAACGCGATCTGGCTGCAAAAATTTCGATACACAGTTTTAATGTGAATCGAAAGTACGGTTTTCTGTTATATCCAGCGGATCGTGGCAATTTTGCGTCCGTTGATGTGACAACGTTAACTCAGCCTCTTGATTTCCCTTCGGTAGAAGGCGTTGATGCGCCAGTGATTACCAAGGGGGCAGCGTGGGCGGAATCAGCGTTACCCAAACCAGAACTGAACGGTAACGAATTGCGCAGTACCATTGCACTGTATTGTACATTGCCGGAGTGGGATAAGCGCTTGTGTCGTGTGCTGTACCGTCTAGAGCGTGCTCATATTAATTTTAATCAATCTGTCCATAATCATACGGAAAATATGTTTCGTATTAAGCGTATGCAGCAATTGGCAGAGCTGCATCGACAATATCACTATGATTCGTTTAATGAGAAAGAAAAAGCGACCAATGATGGTTTGATCGATGATTTAGAGGCAATGTATAGCGGTATATCCGGCTGGATTGAGAGTCCAGATGATAGTGATGCAATTGGCTTAAAAAAATTAAAGGATGAAGTGGAAGCTGCTGCAAAGGAGCTGTGGGACTTGATTGGTCGGCCGGCGTTCTCACAAGAGTTAGCGCGATATATGTCAACGGTAGCTGGCAAAGTTGATGGGGGTGATGGACCGGAAAGTGAGCGGGGTATGCCGTCTGGGCCTTATATGACCGTGGAGCCATTTTGGACGCATATTTTTGAGACTCTAGGTAAATGTTATGCCGCGTTTAAGAATACCGAGATTGAAGAGAAGGCGTGGACGGAGCATGTTGAGGGGTTAGTGCTTTGGGTTGCTAATAATGAAGATAGAGAGCTCAGTGTCGATGAAACAGAGGCTGAGGGGTTGCGTAATGCCGGAGTGGACGAAGAGGATTTACCTACAGTCATAAGCCCTCTATCGAAAAGGTTGTTAGACCGGGGGAGGGACAGTGAAGGAATCAATAACGTGTTTTTTGGGGATGGTAACCAAGATACTGCTAGAAATCCGCTCTACATAATGATGGATGGTTACACAGAGATCGCATCAATTTTCCACAGAGTCCCAGGCCCGCCATCGGTAGTTCAAGTCGCATTGGATGTCTATTCTGACCATGTTTCAAAGCTCATTGGTAGAAGTGTCGTTGGAAAAAAATCGCTTCATATTAAGCTCTTCTTTGGAATATCAAAACTCTATGGTTTGACAAAGGCAGATATTGATTTTAATGATTCAAAGTCAGACGTTTATCAATTGCTTAGGCGGCATGGTAGGCAGTATCGTCCGGGTGGTAAGAAGCCAAACGGAAAGAGGAATAAGATTAGCCTAAGTGCTCAGGATGTGTCTGATAGACATATCCTACGGGGGTTTCCTGAATTTGATGAGAACGGTAGGGCGGGTATTAAGGGCAAAGATAGTCAGTCTTTTTCAGAAATGGCTTACACAGGACGCCGACACCTTGCCTATAAGTCTGTGATGCAGGTTTTTCATTGGCTGCTATATTTTGAAACTTGGGGTCACCAAGAGGTAAAAAATGCTGCGGATGAAAAAATATCCCTAAAGTATATCCGTGATGTACTGGAAGGTGTAGAGGTTGCCGGTGGTAATTATGTGAAAGTGATAAGCGCTAAATTGCTGATTAATCAGATGTTGGCAGGAGGCGGATTGGCGGAGCGTGGGTTGGCCAAAGGGTTTATGCAAGCCGGTTCAGGTTTGGCAGTGCACGCGGATAAAATCGCGTTGCGCCTTGGTGTTCTTGGTGTAACGACGGCTGCTTTGGATACAGTACGTTATCTTGATAAGGGTTTTTATGGGCAATCTTTCATGGAAATGAATCGCTCCGTTGGCCTTGCTATGGTGTCTTATGGTTATGCTGCTCGCCAATTCCCAGAAGGAGTCGTGGTTAAAGTTGGCCAAAGTGTGGCCAAGGCGGCAGTCAAGCGATTTGCTTGGTTGGGGGCGGTAATATGGATACCTGTTGCTGGTCAGATGGCATTGGTCGTTGGTTCGGTTCTTAGCACCGCCGTGTTTGCTTACGACATAGCTGGGATTGTTGTAGAAATGAACCGTACCAATATGCATGACTATTTCCATAATTATTGGGATGCATTTAAAAACTCTACTTTTGGTAAAGAAGAGGATAAGAATGAATGCATTGAATATTATGAAAGTGAAATTCCGAATAGTGGTGAGTTTGCGGCGTCCTTTAAGAGCGCAGATGGTCGGCGCTATACTATTCTAGGTGAGGATAGTGGCGTAGATTGGCAGCAGCTGAGTTGGCGGGCTATTATTCCTTTGCATCTTATGGGTTATGACAATGAGTTCATTGGTAACTTGGTAGAAATCGAAGGAATGACGATTGATGACGCACTTGATGAACTCGATGATGAGCTTGATTTTATTAATGAAAAGCCAACAGGGAAAGACGCTCGAACGGAAACCTTTGATGTTAGACACAGCCGGGTCAAAGGGAAGCCCAAAAATTTTGGTGTTGGTTCATTGGTTCGATTTTATGCGGCTGTTAGCTCGAAAGAAAATAGTGAGTTGACATTCGAAAACGGGAATACCTATAGGCAGGTCGCAGATAGTCTAGAAGAGGGTACCTTTATTCCAGATCGTGAGCAGCCTGAAATGCTTCCTAAGTTTGATGAGCTGCTTGATAGCGATGGAAGTGATTATAACAACAAGAGAATACAGGCGTTGGCAAACGAAGTGGGCTGGTATAGTGATGATTTCTATAAAATTGTTGATGTTGAGTGAGAGCTAAGGTGACTCTAGTTTGTCGCCAATTATTTTCTCATAACCTATGACCTTTATCTAAATACTAAAGGCCGGTACCAATTGTTCAAATTACCATTGGTACCGAAACTTCATGCAGCTACTTGTCATAGCGATTCTATTTGTAGTGACTCAGACTCGACTTGACACTTTAGCTTGCTGAGTCCGACCAGTTATGACAGATCGAGGTGATGGATTACTATAATGAACAGCCGCATACACCCTATTAGCCGACAGTAAGGAATCAATTGGGATTTGAATCTCCGTTGGCTGGATTGTTTATAATGCCGCCATTTGAGGTGTCTTCGCTAAAGCGGTCATTACGCAAAAGTATTAACATTCCACGTTGACCGAGTAGGCATGCCCAATAACAAAATGTCCATACTCTTTGCTAATGTAGGTACCCGAGGCATCAAGAAGAATAAACGGGGGTTTTTGAAAGTCTACCTATATCACCAGGGAGGCAAAAATATTATTAGCGGCATTGGCTCGCTAGCAGGTGACAAATCGGTGCCATCTCCGTTAAACTGGCCCACTCGCTGAACTAAATCATACTGGCAGATATTCAACAATGCACCCCTTGAAGCGCCCCCGTTTGGCACCCTGCATGATCAGCCTTTAATTGAAATAGGAAATTCCATGTCTGCTATACGAACTATCATCTCCGAAGTGAGAGTTATTTGTGAACAAAATCGCGATAGTTGTGAGGCGCATTTGTTGAAACACTTATCAATTCTAAAATTGTGTACAGAAGAGGGAGTTTTTCATTCAAGCGATATAGCTGACCTCAACCTCATGCATGAAGTTGATCTTAACGCGCTTCTTGATGAAATTCAGGTTCTATTGGTGCGGAACAAGTATCTCGATAAAGCATTATCCCATTCAGCATTCAATCTCAGTGAGAATTCAGCGGCTACAAAAGAAATCATTATAAGCAGCTTACTTTATTTGGTTGTAATAGATCGGCTTACCCGTGCGGTTATAAATGATTGGCGCATAGGCAGGATGCTCGAACAACACTTTGAGCGCGAGAGACAAAAAATTGATCTGAAATTGCATTTTAATTTGTTTGAGCGCGAAAAGCTTAAAGCGACACTAAACGGTATTCACTATGGACTGCAATGGCTTGAGAACGGAGCCATTCGTTATAAAAAGTGGAAGCCGCCAATCAACTTTATGACCTTAAATATTTCGCAGGCGGTTCTTGAGGATGTTCGGTTAGGAAATTTTCAAAACGCCCGGGCAGGATTGTTGTTAGCGATGAATCCAACAGATAGAGATAACGCGATATCAGCCGACGGAAATGTGATTTTGAAAGAAGTTTCTCTCGGAGCTGAGTGGATTGATCTATACATGAGCTGGAATCTTGCGTTCATTGCGCATTACGAAAATTACCCTTTCTTTTTTGCAAAACTGTTAGCACCAGTTGTACTTGATTATCATAATCAACCCAACAAATGGACTTATACTCGCGGTATGGGGTTGTACTTACATATTCATCACGAGCTATTTTCTAGGGTAGAAGGCAGGACTTACGCTAATCCGCCAGCAATGACGCAGATAATTAAATCTTGGGGACAGGCCAACCTCGAGAATTCGGGGTCGTTTCTTAAAGATATACATGATACCCAACCAAGTTTTTGGAGGAGATTGCAGTCTATTATTTATTAGGGCGCGGTTCATTTACCCCCAGTTTTGGGTTCCAATTGACGAGCGAATGCGCCCATTTGAGCACTTATCGTCAATGACAGCTTTATAAACAGAGCGGTCGCTGATAGAAACATAATCAGCAGCGCTCACTGCCCTAGAGCGACACTAATAAAATTGTCGAACACCAGTTTCCGATCAACCCCCAATGCCTGCTGTGTTTATAAAACCGTCTTTTCGGGGCTCAACCTTATCAGTGTTTTCTTCCCTATAGCTGCCATTTCCACCATAGGAATCTACCCAGTTTATAACCAATCACAGCCTGGTAAGATACTCCTATAATCAATAAAATGGACAGCAACGTTACTGGTTTATGTTTAACGCACTGGAAACTAACAGATTGATCAAGTCCTGCTGACGATTTACGCCAACCTTTCTAAAAACAGACTTTAGTTGTGTTTGAACGGTTTTCTCACTGGTATTTAATGAACCCGCAATGGCTTTCAACGTCATTCCGTTAGCAATACCAACCGCTACTTGTGCTTCTTTAGGTGTGAGACTATACACATCCCTCAATGACTCAGGAGCGATGTTTTGCGAAGCTTCTGGATCACTGAGGTAGATAAGAATCCCACTCCTGTTGAATTCGCTAGCTTTTAGTTCGATAAATAAATCTAGGTCAATATGCTCATCTAACGGATTAATCATTGCTGCTAAGGGAACGGTTCGGCTAGGATGATGAAGGGCAGCGGCGCTAGCTACAATCCCGCCAACGGAGATTCTGATATCTACTGATTTTTAATGTCAGCTAATGGGCCTATACCGCTGCCGGTCCTGTCAGAATTGGTTTAAACCTGCAATCTGTAGCGTTAGGTCGAGTCTGAGTCACTACGCTTTACTGTCCGTAAGCCGAAGTTAGTTTCTTCTGTGTGACGGGGCCTGCTATACCGTCTACTTGTACTTTTTGTTGCTGTTGGAATCCCTTTACAGCATTTTTCGTTTTTCCACCATTAATGCCATCTACAACACCTGCGTTAAACCCTAGGTTGTTACAGCGTGCTTGTACGCCTTGGATGGTGCTCACTTCTGGCAGCTCCCCTGCATCGATAGCAAACGGTACAGAGAAAGAAGGTTCAGCTTCATTATCTTTTAACCAAATATCTAATGTACCGTTAAGATCCTGAGCGTTAAGTTTAGTTTTTACCACACCCTGGCCATTGGTTTTCCCTTCAAATACACCGCTATCGGTTGTTACTTTAAACGTTTTATTACTCCAGGCTTTGCCTTTTTTATTGGTTAGCCTTAATAAAAAGTGTTCACGTAATTTAGGTGTTTTCTTAACATCGACGAGCTTGCGTATTTTCTCTGCGGCAATACTGTTGCTGGTGGCTTTTTGTTTGAGTGGCTGCCCTGCGGATTTTAAGCCTTTGGCGATATTAGCAAGTTGTTGGCCCGCGTCTTGTAGTTGTTGCTGTATTGCTTGAGGGAAGGTTGCAGTTAATAGTGGGGCGCTTACGCCTTCAGAAAATACACTGATGACAATTTCATTCACCAGTGCGGCAAGGTTTTCTGTTGCTTGCATTCCAAACAGGGCGTGCCAGTAGTCATCAACAAAATCGGTTAATAATTGTCGGATTTCTACATTGCGCATGAGAAGATTGATAGCTTCTGCACTATCGCCAGCAGGGGTATAACTTGTATGACCTGCAGCAGACGCTTCTTCGAATTTACGTTGAATTGCTCTAATGTTACCGGTTTCGATGTCTTCTATTAAATCCATGTAAGGCATGCCAGCTTTATACAGGCCTCTACTGGTAAGGGTATTAAAAGAAGAAAGTTCTTTGGATGTGTCCCAGCCAGCATTTATTGCTGCTTCGGCATAAATCCAGCCATTTTCAGCAGCGGGAATGCTGTCTGCTACTAACGCCTGTATTTCTTTATTGCACAGCATCTCGTCTGTGAGGTTTTTTAAGGTCGTGTCTAGCTGGTCTTTAAGGGATAGTACTTTTGTGGTTTCTGCTGGTAAGTGAGTGTATTCAACGCTTACGGTACCTTCAGGTAAATTCTCTTCGAAAGCTTGGCCTTTGTCATCGAGCGTGCCAGATCGAGTGCTTCCGTCTGCAAGGTAGAGGGTGTAGTCCTGTAGTTTTATTGGGGTTTTGTGTTTGTCGTCCCAGTGTAAGTGCAGTTGTAACCAGTTTTTCTCTTGTGTTTTGCTAGGGCTGTTACTGGCGACAATTGGCGCAACAATAGAACCAACAATCGGTGTGAAAGATGCTTTTTTGGCAGTACCTGTTGCTGCAGAAGCTGTGGCTGCAGCCGAAGTCGCAGCCCTGGCTTTCTTCGCACTGGGTGACGCAGGAATACTTACCACTGGTGCACGCATTTTCGATGCCATGCGGAAGTTAATTGCTTGAGCGGCAGCTTGTTTAACCGCGGCATCACCTGGTGGTAGTGGTGGTATACCCGTTGAGTTGGATTTGAAATTCTGCCCGGCTTTATTTTTATCAGCTTCCACAGGTGCTGCGGGAGGTGTTGGGATCGCTGGGATGGCCACTCCACCACCACCACCACCACCTTCGTTAATCGCCACAATGGGTCCAGTAATGGATACACCAGAAGGGTCTAAAACAACCGTTCCCGCCCCGGCTTTTAATATTAACTGTTGTCCCGCATCCAGCACCGCTTTCATGCCAGATTTAATATATAACGCATTGCCGGATTGTACGGCTTTGGCGCCGGATATTTTTATAGTGATATCTTTGCTAACGGAGAGGGAAAGTTGTTTTCCAGCCTTTTCGTTATTGGCGCCACCAATGGTTTGATGAAGCTGCTTTTGTTGTTGGTAGTGGCTGCCATCAACGGTGACATGGTGGTTGTTTTGGATAAGGGACTTTTTATCTTGTTTGATATGGATATCCATATCTTTTTCACCGTGGATAAACAGCTGTTCTTGGCCTTTTTTATCTTCGATGCGAAATTCGTTGTAGCCATCACCCTTAAGGCTGGATTGGGTTTTTAATGCGGTACGTGTTTTGTGGGCAGGTAATGCGTAGGGTGTTTTATTTTTGCCATTGTAAACACGGCCGGTAACCAGCGGCCGGTCAGGGTCTGCGTTTTCATAACTTACAATGACTTCTTGGCCAATGCGCGGAATATTGTTTGACCCGTATTCAATACCGGCCCAGCCTTGTTTGACACGTAACCAGCATGAGCTGTTTTCATTACCCGAGCCTTCACGATCCCAAGGGAATTGGACTTTTATTCGCCCGTATTGGTCGGTATAAATCTCTTCCCCGGCAGGGCCGGTGACTATTGCTGGAGTGGTACCTTGAGCGTCGGGTTTCTTAAGGTGTTTTCGTTCTGGGCGATAGGTTATGCCAGAGGGGATGCAGGTTATGTTGTTACCATAGGTAGTGGGTGCAGCGGACGCGTATTCTTCTAAGGCTTGAGGTTGCGTACCTTTATGGCTGCTATCAAGAATAAGGTAATCCTGATTCCAGCTTGTATTCGTGGCGCCACTTAGCGTGAAGCGAGTGCCGGACATTAATAAACTATTAGTGTCCGCGATGGCGTGCTCTTGAAGGTGTTGCAATTGCGATAAGCGCGTATCGGCGTAATGTTGTCCGCTTCCGCCATTGTCTCGGCCAGGAAATTTACCGGGGTAGTTGGCAACTTGGCGGTTACCTGCGTCATTGCTGGCGTTGGCTATTATTGCATTTTTAGGGGCGGTGAACGTAAAGTCGATGAGGTTACTATTGTTAGCGGTGACTTTTTTATTAAGCTCAAACCGGTAGACGCTTGTTTCTCCGTGGGCACGGCTTTGTTCTTGAATATAGGGGAGTGTAGGCGCGTTATCGCTGGCTTTAAAAGCGGTATTGCTATCCGATAGTACGATGACGTGACGATCTAGGTGGTGGGTAAAGTGGTAATGGATACCTTCTTCCGCGAATAGGCGTGAAATAAAGTCAAGTTCGTTTTCATCGTACTGTACGCAGTAGGTTCTTGCTTGGTAGGACTTCTTTAATTTCCATTGTATTTGATCACCAGGTATTTTTGCGTCAGAAAATAACTGTTTGATGATATCCGGTACGGACATATCTTGAAAAATACGGTGCCCCGATCGGTGTTCAAAGTAACTTAGCTGTGGTGTAAGAGTCAGCTGGTATAAGGAGAAGCGGTTGCTGGTGCTAAGGTATGACGCAGAACTAATAAACCCGTGAATCAAGCGCTCTGTAGGGTTAGAGCCTTCCCCTAATAGTGTTAATAAGGCAGATTTGTTGATTAAATTGCTTAGATCAAGGTTGGCATCTTCAGTGGCAACAGTAACGTTCCATTGAAACGGTGTTGATAGGCTTTCTTGGCCATCAAACTCTGTGACACGTAATTCCGTGTCGCTACCAATAAGCGTAAAAATAAAGCGACTACTATTGGCCATATATCCTCCTTGATTTGGCATATCTTAATGTAAATTCAGCTAGAGCTAGTATGGAGCAGAAGATGATAGCTGAATACATCGGTAATACCCGGTATTATCACCAAAAATAGACCTTTTAGCTATATAAGGATGCGAGTTGTTGAAGAATTGAGCATGTTTTTCGATGGCACCCTTATTTCTATTGGCACTAATCGCTCGTCACTTGGACGAGTCGCGGGAGCGTTGATAGAAAATAAAAGCAAAAAAGAAGAATCCGACAATAAGGTTCATGTAACGTAGATAGAATAGGCAGTCAGCGATAGCTCCGTTGAAGAATGGAGAGGTCACATAAAAGAAAATACCGACAGGCAGTTGGATATAAAACAGACACCATCTAAACAGTTTCTCTATGATGTTTTGCGGTTGAATGACGTAGGCGACAAGAAAGAACCCGAAGTACGCAAGGTGCCATTTTAACATGCTAGAAACCATTTGTTGTTTGATCTCCGCGCTTTCAAGAGGGATTCCTAGTTCGGCTGCGGAGAGCATGGTGAGTATGTGATGGTTCTCGAGATAGTCGAGTACACCTCCGCTGAGGCCTGCTATCAATACGATGCCTAGCAATAACAGGTTCTGTGAGTTTTTTAGGGCCATCACAAGAAGAATGATTGTTGTGGTGTAGAGGGCGATAAAGGTGTTGTCTAAGCCTAAGATGATTCGCAGAGGGGTTGCTGCGTTAAGTAAGGCTTCTGTGTAGTTTGATGTGGTTTGGATGATTTCAAATGTTTGCTGAGATACGCCACTGCTGATGCCGTAGAGCACCATGATAATCAGAAGGCTGCCTGCACTAATTGCGGTGGTGTATAAATATCGATGAATATCCATTGTTAATGGTTTCCTGGCTGGTTGTGTTGGTCATAGCCAATATATTCACAATGCTCAGAAGGTTCATTAACCTAGGTTTATATGGGTGGGAAGTTGGTGGCATTAAGCGTGTGCTGTTTCTTGATGCGACTGAGTGCTACAGGCGTGATGCCTAGGTAACTCGCAATATGATATTGAGGGACGTATTGTTCTATGTCCGGGTGTCTAGATAATAAGGATTGATAACGAGCAAGGGCGTCGAGGGTTAGGAATTCATATTCACGCCGGGCTTTTAACATGAACATATGTTGTGCGTGTAATCGGCCTAGTCGCTGACAGCAAGGGAAACGATCATAGAGCTGAGAAAAAGCCTGGTAGTCGGCTACAAGAAGTTCGGTTTGAGTTGTGGCCTGAATGGATGCAATGGAAGGTTGTTGGCTGAGCAGGTCAAATAAGGATCCTGTTGCATCACCGTTAAAAATAAATGCCTTATTATATTCTTTACCTTCAAGGGTAATAAAGTACTCCCGCATTGCCCCAGAAATAAGAAAAGCAATGGAGGATGCTTGTTGCCCTGCCCTGACAAAATACTGTTCAGCGTTAAGTGATAGAGGGGAGAACAAACCTGCCATCTCTTGCCAGGCTTCATCTGAAATGGGGCTAAGTTGTTCGATAGCCTGCCTAAGTCGTGCTAATTTAGCATCCATAACGATACACTCGATTAACTTAGTTTAGCGCCTGATAGATTGAGAATTTCTTGTTGCTGTCCAATATATTAACGGTTTTAAATAACCTTTTAAGAGGGATACGATAATCCAAGTGACGGTTACCCACAACACGTAATTCACCTTGCTCGGTAAGGTGTTGCTGTGCTTGCTGAAACATTCTTAGCGCGATATGAGTGCCGACGGTATTGTTCTGATGGAAGGGGGGGTTGCAAAGAATTAGGTCAGCTTTTTTTTCTTCATCAGATAAGCAGTCCATCGCCTTGAAGCTTGCAGGGTTGCTGATGTTGTTGTCGTTGAATGACTGTTCGGCACTTTTTACCGCAAGGTAGGAGTCATCACAAAATAGAATATGCGCTTCTTTATTCATTTGGCTGGCGGCGATACCGAGTGCGCCGTTGCCGCAACCTAAGTCAAAAATCGTACGAATGTGTTTTTGATCTGCACCCAACTGAGATAGGAAAAAACGGGTACCAATATCCAATTTGTTTTGAGCAAATACATTGCTTAGATTGGTGAGTGTGAGGGGCCACTCTTCTAAACTATATTGGTTGACCTTGGGTGCTGGCGGAAGGTCAAGGTCAGCGTTGAAAGTGGGTAAAATAAGCCGAGCTTTCTTTTTGGCTAATGATGTGACGGTGGGGCCAATCAGTTGCTCAAAGAGTTCGGTGAATGAGTGTTGTAAATGTTTTACCATGCCGCAGCCGATGATAATGCTGTTACTGGTTAGGTGCTCACGTAAGGCTCGAAGTTGGTATTCCAAAAGAGATAATGTTTTGGGTATTTGAATTAACACAATATCAAATAGGCCGTCAGATTCCTGCGTACTTGGTATTAGTGTGGGAACCGTTTGCTGGGAGTTGCGTGCTTTTATTTGTTGGAAATTACGCTCAGCATTTCGTTCGATCGCTTTTTGACTGGAGACCGAATCTGACCAACTTGTGACGCGGGTGTTGGCGCTAAGCCCGAGCAGAGGAAGTGCAAGCGCTCCACAGCTGTCGTTGATAGTAAGAATGCGAAGGTGTTTTTCGGGATCAATGTGTTCTTTTAAATGAGCAAGTGCTAGTTCATCAGCAGCGCTCCAGGCTCGCATCGGTGTTCTTTTTTGTAGCGGGTAGCGCTCTAACGTCGCGAGGCCAAAGGCGGATTCAAACTGGTTGTCTCTGGTGTTGTCCGTTGAATGGTTTGTGCCGCTCATTGATGCCTGCCTGTTGTTGGTGCGCTAGCGTTATACTGGATGTTTTATTCATGCATAAAAAAACCGCTCATAAGAGCGGCTCTTTTATACATGACATTTCTGGAAGGTTTACTTCGCAGAAGGTCCTGCATTTTTGATTGCGTCAGATACATCGTACTTTTCAAAGTTCG
>CAJXXT010000037.1 GCA_913063495.1 uncultured Gammaproteobacteria bacterium
GCATCAACGATTTCTACAGATCGTTCGGGAGAGAAGCGCCAGTCGGTAGTGAACGATATTACCAAGAATCGGCACTTGGCACGTTCAACCGCAAGGGTGAGGTTGTTGTTATATTCTGCAGCGGGATCAAAATAGTCTAATGCTCGTGTCATTAACAGATAGGTATTGGCATCAAAACTTTCGGAGAATACTTCCCCTTGATAATTAAGATAACTCTCTACCTGAAATTCAATATCGTAATCAAATTTCAGTTTGCCTTCTCGTAATTCTCGACCAAACTTTTCCCGCATAGCAGCGTCGGATAAATAGGTAATATGTCCCAGCATACGGGCTAATATAAGTCCGGATTTTGGAAAGCTGTCTTTATCGTAGTAGTGACCGCTATGAAAGCCTGGATCCGACAAAATAGCTTTACGGGCAATTTCGTTAAAAGCAATATTTTGTGCAGAAAGGATTGGAGCTGCGGCGATTACAACGGAATGACGTAAACGCTCTGGGTAATCGATAGACCACTGAAGTGCTTGCATGCCGCCTAGGCTGCCACCAACAACGGCTGCCCATTGTTCTATGTCTAATACATCCGCTAAGCGAACTTGGCTTTCTACCCAATCTTTGGAGGTGACAATAGGGAAATCAGGGCCGTAGGGCTTGCCTGTGTCAGGGTTGGTACTCTCAGGCCCGGTACTGCCGTGGCAGCCTCCGAGATTATTGATACTGATGACATGAAATACATCGGTATCAATGGCTTTGCCGGGTCCAATACAGGCATCCCACCAGCCGGGGCGCTTATCTGCTGCAGAATGATACCCCGCCGCGTGGTGATGACCACTTAACGCGTGACAAATTAATATCGCGTTGGATTTAGCCGTATTTAGGGTACCGTAGGTTTCATAAATAATATCGTATTCTGACAGCGTTTTGCCACATTGTAGGGTTAATGGTTTATCAAAATGTAAGGTTATAGGCGTAATAATGCCCACTGAACCAGGCTTCGCAGAATTGATGGAAGATACAGGGATAGAAGGGGGCGTGTTATAAACGTCAGACATGCAAGCAGGTACTCAACTGCAAAGGAGCGATAGCCTCAATAATGGTATCCATTGAGGTGTGAATGGCGCTGATTTTACCGTTTATAGCCTGGGAAGCCTAGTGATTGAGTGAAGTACCTTGCGAGTAGTTTTAACGTGATCATCAATAAGGGTTTTAATAAAGCCGTTTGACATAGCATCTTTGATGCTCAATAGGCACAATTCAGTGTTATATGCTTGAAGGGTTACCAATATCCGCTTTACTTATAGGATGTAGCTAGGAATTGGTAAGAGTGTCAAATATGACGGAAAAAAAATATTCAGTGGCGTGGAGTGTTCGAGAGCATCCTTACCAACTATATGTTGGCGGTTGGCGTAAAATGGCACTAATGGTGTTTTTGCTCGCTTTTTGTGGAATGACAGCATCGGTTTACGCATCTGAGTTATTCCTCTCTGAATTGGCCCCAGCTAAACTTGCGTCAGCTTCATCTGATACTGCACGTATTGAAGCACTTGAGGAGCAACTTGCTCAGCTTACTCAAGATCAAGAAACTCAGCGAAGTACGTTGGAAGATTTATTAAATCGTGTTGATATCACGGGTTATGTGAGCTTGCGAGGGGGGAAGCTTAATGAAAAAGATTTTACGTATTTGGGTGCATTAGAGGATGAATGGTCGTTTTCATCGGAAACAACGTTTGGTATTCAGATAAAGGCTCCCCTGGCTGACAGCGCCAGTGTGTTATTACAATTTTCTGGAGATAGTTTAGAGAGCCAAGCAGAGGTAGATTGGGCATTTTTGGAGTATCGGGCATCATCCGCGGTGACCGTTCGGGGTGGACGTTTGCGGGTCCCCGGTTTTATGGTCTCAGAATATCGAGAAGTTGGATATGCCTACCCATGGGTGCAGACCCCCTTGGAAGTTTATGGATTGACCCCATTTCTACGGTATGAAGGTCTCGATTTACGTTATTTTCTAACATTGGGTGAAGTTGACCTGCGGTTTAATCCGTTTATTGGTAGTACTCGAAATCAAGAGCTTTCTGTTGGGCGTGTACGTTATGCAGAGCAAAACAGCCAGTTTGGAGGTCTTGATATTCAGTTAAATTACCACGCCATTACCGCTCGATTTAGCTATTCAAAATATGACTTTGATATTGTAGGTGCAACTTGGGACGAGTCTATGGAGATCTTGATTGAAGGTCAGGAAATTGTTCCTGGCAATCCGCCTGTAGAGTTCTTAGGTATCGTTGATATCATTGATTCATTGGTTGGTGCGGCTGCAGGGGTAGCACTTTCAGATCCAGCGCAGGCAGCTGCTTATAACGCAGAAGCGGCTTCTTTTGCGGCCCAAAGAATGAACTATTCCAATGACTCTATTATGGGTGGTGATCAAAATGCCGAATACTTCAGCTTAGGGCTTAGCTACGATTCAGAATATACATTGATAATGGCCGAAGTGATAAAAGGGGGGATTGATGGAGCGTTCCCAGATGCAGAGGGGGGTTATGTGACATTTGGTTATCGGTTTGGAAATTGGATGCCGCATTTAACCTATGCAACGATTAAAAGCACCGATGATAGCGAACGGGATCCACTTCCTGATTTTTTGGCGACCGATGCACTATGGGCCTCTCCTGCTTTGGCGGAGGTCGCGGCGGGTATTGAGGGTGTTAACACGCTAGTTAACCTGGTCAATGAAACCCGAAACTTAAGTAGTCCAGACCAATGTTCCTGGACACTTGGTCTACGGTGGGATCCAATATCCGGTGTAGCAGTAAAAGTAGAGTATCAATATATTGAGTTACGTGGAGAAAGCTATGGGTATATATTACCAAAATCGATAGTTGATGGATCGGGTGGCGCGGTGGGCGCCACTGGATTTCAGGATAAAGTCGATAATGTTGACGTGATTAAAGTATCGTTGGATCTGGTGTTTTAACCAATGAGACAACAAAAGAAACACCTCACCCGATTATTAGGCTTGATGTTATGGTTTGGTACTGTATTTTTGGCTAATTATGTTGGAGCAGAATCTGATGTTAGTGCGGAATTCGATGTTGGGACAGGGACAAGACTTAACAATGAATTGTTTATCATTGTTAACGTGAACAACTCCATTGATCACATGTCGGTGAATCAGCTAGGCCGCATTTTTAGCAAAAAAGTGAAGAAATTTGATAATGAGATGGCATCTTTACCCGTTGCACAGAAAAGTAGTCGCGCTGTTACGGCAAATTTTAATAAACACGTTTTGAAAAAGAATGAACAACAACTCAAGTATTACTGGGCGCGAAAGATGTTTTCGGGATCCAGCAAACCTCCTAAATCGCTCGCATCTGACATGGAGGTGATAAAATTTGTTGCTAGTGTAAAAAATGCGGTGGGCTATATTAGCCAAAAACCAAAGAATAAAAAGGTAAAAGTGATTACCATTGAGCCCTAGTGTCTCGAGTGTGTCGAGAGTGATGCAATGGTGATGTTTCAAACGTAAATTATTTAATATAGTGGAAAACTATGAGTGGAGTGCGAGATCTTTCAATACGACTAAAAGTTATTCTTGTAGCGGTTATTGGTGTAATGGGATTTTTGGTCGTTATTTGGGTTAACTTTAATTATTACCTCGATACTAATTCGCAGTTAACCCGACTAAAAAATACCGAATATCCGGTGTTAGGTGGCGCACATGAATTGCAAATCGCGTTGGCTGATATTGAACGTACTTATGAGCTAAGTTTTTTGGAATCAGATAAGGATACACTAGAAGAAGGGCGTCAGTTAGTGGCGTTAACTAAAAGTGGGGTTGAGGAATTACAGAGAATATCCCCCCATCTTTCTGATCGTCTCAACAAATTGTTAAAGCACTTTGAAGACTATTCAGAAGCGCTAGATAGTTATACCCAGGATTTCATTGATGGAAAGCTGGATGAAGATATTATGTTTGAGGCTTTTGAGGAGGTTAGCCACAAACGTAGTTTATATGAGCGTGATTTACGGGCTTTTACAGAGACCTTAGGTTATGACTTTGGTGACGCCATTCAAGGCATGCAAGATCAAGGTATTGTCGCGGTTCAGCGTGAGATGGCCATTGGCAGTGTTCTGATTGTCAGTATAATTTTTGTAGCATATGTATTAGTAAGGGATATTTTGTTTGCCATCAACAAAGCTGTGTCTGTGGCGGATGAGATTGCAACGGGAAATCTTGATATAAAAATAAGCAACCTTAGAGATGATGAAACTGGACGGCTGATGCATGCGTTAAGGACGATGCGTAATCGCCTAAAAGAACAGCGGAAGACCGATGAAACACGCGCCAATAACCAAATGCGAATCACTCATCTCAATGATGCTATGCGTGGAGAACTGTCATTAGAGAAGTTATCTCAGAAAGTGTTAAGTTGCATGGCAACGGAGCTTAATGTTTTGGTGGGTCGATTATTTGAGGCCGATGGTGATACTCTTAATTATGTTTCAGGGTATGCATTTGATGCGTCCAATGGGGAAAAGAATAATTTTAAATTTGGAGAGTCGTTGATTGGTCAATGTGCAGTAGATAAAAAAATCTTGGTGATCAATGATGTTCCAGAGGACTATATTTCTGTGTCCTCCGGTGTAGGTAAAGCTGTCCCTAAGCGCCTTATTATATTTCCGCTTATTCACAATGAAGAGCTAAAGGGTGTTATCGAACTCGCAACGTTTGCTGAATTTGATAAAAATATGATGTCCTACATTACTGATGGTAGTGAAGGTGTTGCGATAGCAATTAGTGCGGGTAAATCGCGGTTAAAACTATCCAATATGCTAGCAAAAACACAAGCGCAAGCCGCGGCGATGGAAAATCAAAAAGAAGAATTGCGTGTTACCAATGAGGAACTTGAGGAGCAGGCTAGGGAATTACGTCATTCTGAGGAAAGTTTGCAAGCTCAGCAAGAAGAACTTCGAGTAATGAATGAAGAACTCGAAGAAAGAACTAAAATGCTGGATCACCAGAAGAAAGAGATTTTAAAGAAAAATGTGGAATTAGAAAAATCTCGAGAAGTAATGGTTCAAAAAACAGACCAGTTAGAAATGAGTGGAAAGTACAAGTCTGAATTTTTATCAACGATGTCTCATGAACTAAGAACGCCGCTAAATAGTATTCTTATATTGTCTCAAGGTTTGGCAAATAATAAACAGAATAATCTTGCAGAAAAAGAAGTGGAACATGCTCGTGTTATTCACTCTTCAGGTGAGGATCTGCTATCACTTATTAATGATATTTTGGATTTATCAAAAGTAGAAGAGGGTAAGTTGGAACTTGTTATTGATGATGTCTCACCAGAAGATATTATGAGTGATATCAAGCAACAGTTTAGTTATGAAGCAGAAACAAAAAATATTGAATTGCTTTCTGAAATAAAAGATGTTCCAAATATATTGGCAATAGACAAACACCGATTAAATCAAATATTAAGAAACTTTTTGTCCAATGCTTTCAAATTTACCGCGACAGGAAGTATTACTATTGCAATCTTGGATCGAGATGAAAAATTAATGCCAACTCGATCAGATTTACTTGATTCAGAGTATTTTGTTATTAAAGTGGTAGATACTGGGATAGGCATTCCAGAAGATAAGCAACAATCAATTTTCGAAGCGTTTCAACAGGCTGATGGCACGACAAGCCGACAGTATGGAGGTACGGGGCTGGGATTGACTATCTCCAGGGAGTTGTCCCATATCATGGGTGGGGAAATACGTGTACATAGTGATGGTGAAGGGAAAGGTTCAACATTTGCTCTATTTTTGCCGATTGCTTTTCAAAGTGTTGATTCGATAAACCAGATTCAATCGACAGAGACCACGCTGGCGGTGAGTGGGGATAAAGCGGAGGTAGTAGCGGCGACAAAAACATTAGGCACCAAACTATCTCACGATAAGCCGGATGTACGATCAGTGCTTATTATTGAAGATGATAATAATTTTTCTGATATATTATCGGATCTTGCTATTGATTTTGGTTTGACACCCTGGGTTAAGAGTAGTGGTGAAGATGCATTGTTATTGTTGAAGGAGAAATTGCCGGGTGCAATTATATTGGATCTTGGATTGCCTGGTATTAGTGGAAAAAATCTTTTAGAAATATTAAAGAAAAGCGAGCGAACCAAATCAATTCCAGTACATGTTATTTCGGGACGTGAAGAGTCAGATAGTGTGTTGGCGTTAGGTGCCGTAGATTTTTTGAATAAGCCCGTTAATAAGAACAGCATTCAGGCGTTGTTAAAACAGATTAAACATGAGGCAACAGCAGCGGTTAAACGTTTGCTGATTATTGAAGATGATCCAATTCAGCAGCAAGCGTTGAATGATTTGTTTTCTGTTAAAGATATATATTTTGATGTGGTTGATAACGGTGCAAAAGCAGAAGCGTTGTTAAAAGACAATGATTACGACTGTATCGTGATGGATTTGCGGCTTCCTGATTCATCAGGGCTCGATATTTTACGGAAACTACGTTCGTTAGAGAAAAATCATCATGTGCCAGCAATTATCTATACTGCGATGGATGTTAGTCGAGAAATGGAAGCTGAATTACGCAAAGTGGCTGATCGAATTATATTAAAATCCGGAAATGCAATGGACAGGCTACTCAATGAAACCTCGTTATTCCTTAATTGGGTTGATTCCCAACAAGAAGGTGAACGCAGTGATAGAGTAGATGATGATACCAGTGAGGCGTTAAACGGTCGCCATATTTTGATGGTGGATGATGATATGCGAAATCTGTATTCATTGTCTGCGGCTTTAGAAGATTTTGGACTAATTATTAGCACCGCATCTACCGGTCAAGAAGCGTTAGATTTTCTTGCCAAAGATAGCTCTGTTGAATTGATTCTAATGGATATCATGATGCCAGAAATGGATGGTTATGAAGCAACAACACGGATACGAGCGCAGGAGAAGTATGCAAAATTGCCGATTATTGCGCTAACCGCAAAAGCAATGCAAGAAGATAAATCTCGATGTATTGAAGTTGGGGCAAGTGATTATTTCCCTAAACCTGTTGATGTTACAAAATTAGTGAGTGTTATGAAAGTATGGTTACGGCAGAAGCAATAATGAAAGTACTCGTGATAAAAATCGCAATAAATTGAACAGTAAAAATTGGAACTAACTATTCAGTGGATTTTTGAATCTTGCTAATTCAGGGCGGTCTTGGAGATCCGCTGAATAGTAATAAACACCGTAAGTTCGACCAACAAGGTTGTTAACACGTGCCAAAATATCAAAATGATGAAGATTACGATATTCATGCCTTACTAGAAGTTATTTACTTAAAGTGGGGTTACGATTTTCGTGGTTATTCCAAAGCATCGCTGACGCGTCGCATTTTCTTTTTTTTACAAGAAGAGCGAATAGATAGGATTCCAGATTTACAATACCGTATTGTAAGAGATCGAGCGCTTTTTTCTCGTTTTATTAAAGATGTAACGGTGAATGTAACGGAAATGTTTAGAGATCCTTCATTTTATGCATCGGTTAAACAGCATATTATTGCTCAATTAAAAACCTATCCACATATAAAGATATGGCATGCGGGATGTGCAACGGGAGAAGAGGTGTATTCTCTCGCAATGCTGTTAGATCAAGAAGGTTTGTTGGATAGAGCAACAATTTATGCGACGGATATTAATCGTTCTGTATTAGATAGGGCCAAAAAAGGGATATACAGTGATAGCCATTTAAGCCAGTACCAGCAAAATTATAGGGACGCGGGTTTAAAGGGGGATTTATTAGATTATTTTGAAAAAGGTTACGATCACGTTATTGTTGATTCTCGATTGAGAAAAAATATTGTTTTTACCGAGCATGACCTGGTCATTGATCATGTATTTGGGGAAATGCAGTTGATTTTTTGCCGTAACGTACTGATTTATTTTACGCGAGCATTACAAGATAAGGTAATTGGGCTGTTCACTGAAAGTTTAGATTTTGGTGGTTACCTATGTTTAGGTATTAAAGAAAGTTTAGATTTTTTTAATGGCAGGGCGATGTATACCGCTGTAGATGCGGATCATCGATTGTTCCAAAAAACCAGTACTAAAGGTTAAGGCTAGGTCGCGGTAGTGTGATGTTGATGAACCCAGACAAAACGACGTTTTCCAAACTGGTGGTGATTGGCACATCATGGGGTGGTATTGATGCGCTTAAAGCACTATTAGGCCGATTAAACGCACCGTTTACCTTCGCTTTGGTGGTGGTTATCCATCAAGAGCGTCATAAAAAGAGTCACCTATCAACGATATTTGCCAGAATGGTGCCTTTTCCTGTTCTGGAGGCTGAGGATAAACAACAGATATTACCGGGTAATATGTACATTTCTACCCCTAATTATCATTTGTTGGTGGAGCAGGACGGAACCTTGTCCCATACTATTGATAGTGCTGTGAATTTTTGTAGACCATCTGTTGATGTTTTATTTCAAACTGCGGCTGATGCCTTTGGTGACCGTGTTATTGCTATTGTGTTAACAGGGGCTAACCAGGACGGGGCAGAGGGGGCGAAGTGGATACAACAACGAGGGGGCAAGGTCTATGTACAGGACCCAAAAGAGGCAGAGGCGAAAGTGATGCCATTAGCAACAATTGCCAAGATTGACGTGGATCTCATTGGGAACCTAGATACATTAGCTTTGACGTTAAATAATTTGGAGCGCAAGACATAGTGAACAGCTTTAGGTGTGGTCTATCTCTGCTTAATAGATCAAAAATGATGTCATTACAGGTTGTTATTATTAATGAACGTTAAGCAACGCATATTACTAGTGGATGATAAGCGCGCTAATTTGGTTGCGCTTGAAAGCTTACTAGATGAGTTGGGTGTGGAGTTGTTGAGTGCAACCTCTGGGCCTGAAGCGTTAAATTTAATTCTGAAACATGACGTATCATTGGTGTTGCTTGATGTGCAAATGCCAGATATGGATGGTTACGAGGTTGCGGAGTTAATGCGGTCTCGAAAGAAAACTCGCACTATCCCAATTATCTTTGTGACGGCGATTAATCATGAAGAAACCCATGTATTTAAAGGCTATGAAAGTGGCGGGGTAGAGTTTTTATCAAAGCCGATTGAACCTTATATTCTTACCAGTAAGGTGAAGGTATTTCTTGAGCTAGATAAACAGAAACGTCTATTGCAGAAATCATTAAATGAAGTGCAGCAACTAAAAAACCGCAATGATTTACTATTACGCTCTGTTGGTGAAGGTATTATAGGTATTGATTCTGAAGGTGTTATTACTTTTGCGAATCCAGCCGCAGAGATGATTTTAGATTATGAATTAGATGAATTGGTCAGCCTTTCCGTTGGTCAATGTGTCATGGTAACCACGGTTGACCCAGAAAATTTTGTATGGGAAAAGTCAAAGATTTACGAAAAATGTCGGGCCGGGGAGAAGCACCACTCCGATGTTGGTGTATTTCGTACCAAGAATAGAAAAATGATACCCATTGAGTATACTGCAACACCGGTGAGTAAACCTGACGGAGAGTTTACGGATGTGGTGTTGATTTTTAAAGATATTACCGAACGTAAAAAAATTGAAGATCAGCTAAATTACATGGCGCAGTATGATGCATTGACGGGTTTGGGGAATCGCAACTTATTTAACGATGCCTTGGAAACCAGTATTCTACGGGCGAATCACAGCAAAGATAGTTTTGCGTTGATGTTTATTGATCTCGATCGATTTAAGCAAGTAAATGACTCTTTAGGGCACGAGGCGGGTGATACCTTACTAAAAGATGTAACGGACCGGCTTAATTCTTGTGTGCGTAACGCTGATGTGGTTTGCCGTTTAGGTGGTGATGAATTTACCATTATTTTAGAAGGCCATAATATTCACTCTGCAGCGGTTCGTGTCTCTGAAAAAGTACTGCGTTTTCTATCGATACCTTTCAGTGTTGAGAATCAGAAGATTTATATTGGTGCAAGTATCGGCATCGTTTTTTATCCAGAAATGGCAAATAATGCTAATGAACTGGTAAAAAATGCCGATATGGCAATGTATCAAGCTAAGCGAGATGGTCGAAATTGCTTCAAGATTTTTGAACCAAATATGAAGCAACAGGTTGAAGAAGCGCTGGATTTGGAAACCAAGTTACGACGTAGCAGTGAGAGAAAAGATTTCTTTTTACACTATCAGCCAAAAGTGCGAGTAAGTGACGGAAAAATAATGGGAGTAGAAGCCCTTTTACGCTGGAAGCCCAGTGGCGAAATGATTTCACCCGTTGTATTTATACCGTTGGCTGAAGAAACTGGGTTAATCCAAACAATTGGCGAATGGGTTATTAAAGAGACTTGTCGGCAACTGAAGGTATGGCAAGGAAAATACTATTTGCCAGAGGATTTTTCTGCATCCGTTAACTTGTCAGTTAAGCAGTTGAATGATGATAGTGTTGTTCATATTTTAGAACGACAGTTGGAACAGAACGGGTTACCGGCATCGTTATTGGAGGTAGAGATTACAGAAACGGTAGTGATGGAAAAAACAGATCAAAACCTTAAGGTATTGTGTGACATTCATAATCTAGGGATAAGCATTGCGCTGGATGATTTTGGTACGGGCTATTCGTCTATGAGTTATTTGACGCAATTGCCTCTTAATGTTTTAAAAATTGACCGTTCTTTTGTGAATGATATGGAGTCGGTGCAAGGAGCTGCTATTGTGAAGGCTGTGGTCGCGCTGGCAAAAGGCTTGTCTCTTAAGGTGGTGGCTGAAGGTGTTGAGACGCAAGAGCAATTAATACGTTTGAAAGAGCTTTCTTGTGATTACGTCCAGGGGTTTTATTACAGTAAACCATTAGCGAACGATGTGTTGGAAAAACGTTTTTCTGAGGATTTTGATTGTCGAGATGATGCGGAGGAATAAGTTGAAGTGCTAGATCGATGTATTAGCTAGCACTTAGGAAATTTCCAGGCTTAAAATCGAGCTTTATTATCAAAGGCATTTAAGGTTGGTGGTTTTTTTGGCTTGAGCTTGGTGATATCAACGGGCGCAGGTTTACGTAACATATTTAATATATCGTCAGCTTGTTTTAGCTGAGTATTGATGTCCGTAAGCATTTGGTTTATTTGATCAATTTTGCCTTTTGCATCATTACCGTCACTTGAGATTGCTCTAAGTTTAAGGACTTGTTCGTCTAGCATTTTTTTCTGTTGTTGGGCATTTTGAAAAATAGGCAGTAACACATCGTTTAGCCAGGTTATGCCATCCATACGAAGTCGCAAATAAATATTGCTAATCTCGGTCGCAATGGTTGTGAAAAAACGCTTGGATGTGGATTTTTGTTCGGTAAGCATTTTCTTCAAATTACGTCTAAAACTTCCCGATTTATTTCGTAAGTCATCTAGCTTGATGATATAGGTTTTGCTGTCAAAACGTGGGTAATCAATGGGTGCCAACCCTTGTTCAGACTCGTAATTGGCATATACCTCTGCAATGAGTTTTTGTATGCCATCTTTGGCTTCAGAAAACGCTACCATGTCAGTGCGGATGCTATCAAAAAAAGAATCCATTGCGTTGTTCATGCCAACAACGGTCCAAGAAGCCGACAATGCTTGCCCTGCTGTCTTGCGATATAGCTCCAATTTTTCTTTATCCACATGTGAGAGCATGGCGCTGCCTTCACGATTAATCGCTTTTTTACTGGATTTAAGTAAAATTAATTTTTTATGGTAAAACGCTTGTTCTGCTTTGCTTTGATCAGATAGCGTACGTAGTTGGCTTGCGTGATTTTGTACGTCACCTTGCAAAATGTGTTGTTGCTCTAACAGGCTTTCTTTTCTGCGCAGGATCATTTTACGACTGCCGTGTAACATCGTAAGAATATCTTTTACTACACGGTTCTTAACCATCAACTCTTTACGGCGAATGACGTCATTGGATAAAAGTTTTTCTAGTGCGGGCAGGTTACTCTGCGCTAGGCGTTTTTCATTTCCTTCAATTTGTGCCAGTAAGCCCTCTTTTGCTGATACTGTGATAATTTCATCGGGGGCAATGCTGAGCAAGCGAGCGCACTGGGATTGCATTTCACGGATGATTTGTCGATTATAGGCATCGGCTTCTAGTTCGTCCCAAATGGAGTCGACCTTGTTAAGAACCGCATAAACCCCGGTATTTTCCTGCAGATTAAGATCTCGAATATGGCGATTCCAAATCTCCAAATCAGTACCACTGACACCTGTTGATGCACTTAATAACAAAAGAATGGCATGGGCTTCGGGTAACAGGCTAAATGTTAGCTCAGGTTCACACCCAAGGGCATTGAGTCCGGGGGTGTCAATAATCGTTAACCCCTGTTCAAGAAGGGGGTGTCGAAAGCTGATCATGGCGTGGCGCCAAGCGGGGATGTAGACTTTATCGCTATCGTCTTCCACGGACTCTAGAATATTGACTTGAAACCCCATTGCGGCGGCATCTTCACGATTAACCTTTTTAACTGAAGCGACCTCAGAGAAGGCTTTTTTCATCATCTCTGGGTTATTTTGATCAATGGGCACATATACCCAGTTATCAGGAATTTTTCGAAAGCTGGATAAGCCAGAGCTACCTAAACGTGTCTCAATAGGCAAAAGGCGTATGTAACTTTTATCGTTGTCTGGGTCAAAAAATAACTCTGTAGGGCACATCGTTGTGCGCCCGCCACCAGAGGGTAAAACTCGGGTACCAAAGTGAGCAAAAAAGAGGGCATTAATAAGTTCAGTTTTGCCTCGGGAGAATTCACCAACAAATGCGAGGATAATGCGATCTTCTTTGAGCATCTCAAAGGCAATATTGAGTCGCTCATCCATTTCAGCGGACTGTAGCCGGTTTGCTACTAACCAGCCACGATAACGCATCAGTTGCTGGAGTATGTCTTTTCTCCACCTGATGTAAGCGTTAACTTGACGTGCTAAACGGCTGGTATCCATCTCGATGGTGTTGTTCCTATAAAATTTGCTCTATCTTACGTGCCCAGAGCCATAAGTCTGTGATGGACATAGGATTTGGCACGATTGGTATTGTATAGAATAGCTTAGCAGGGATTGTAGGGACTAGGGTTTAAAAGGGTCCTTGACCAAGCCCAAATAGAACCTTAATTGTACTGATGAGCACTAAGATAATCATTGGGGATAAGTCTAACCCGCCCATCGGGGGTAGTATTTTACGCGCTGGGGCCATGACAGGTTCAGTGATCTGGTGCAGTAGGGCGACCAATGGGTTGTAGGAGCCTTGAGCGATCCAACTCATTAAAATGCTGATAAAGATACTGAACATGTAAAAGTTAAGTAGAGTATTGGCCGCAGACTTTATGACAGTAATGCCTAGATCAAGTGGTGAGAGTCCCGCTAAGGTGCCGTTATAAATCAAAATAATCACGATCATCTTTATTAGGACTAAGGCTAACATCAGTACGATGCTAGCAACATCAATACCACCAAAGCCTGGAATAATCCGGCGTAAAGGTTTGAGTATTGGGGTGGTTGCTTTAACAATAAATTGTGATATCGGATTATAAAAATCTGCACGTACGATCTGTAAGAGAAAACGTGCTAAAACAATCATGATATAGATATCAAATAGGTAGCCTAGAATAAAAACCAATGCGCCAGCTGGGTTCATAATTGTGATGTTCCTAGTAAATAGAATAATTTAACTATAGCATGCAGTTATGGTGAGTTTATGATGCTAACTCTTTTGAGCGATCATAAGCACCTTTTATCGCCTCGGCAAATATAGCTTTTAATTCATTGTCTTGCATAATGTTAATCGCACGCTCAGTGGTGCCTCCCGGAGACGTTACCCGTCGACGAAGTTCTGCTGCATCAACATCGCTAGTGATTGCCAGTTGTGCTGAACCTAGCGCCGTTTGTAAGGTAAGTTGGGATGCTACCGAATCAGGTAAACCTAGAGAACGGCCAGCTTCCATCATTGCCTCCATTACCAATAAAAAATAGGCCGGGCCACTGCCGGAAAGCGCTGTAACAGCATCAATTTGATCCTCACTTTCAACCCATAATGCAAGACCAACAGCAGATAGTACGTCTTTGGCGAGTTTTTTCTGGAGATCCGATACATGCTGATTAGCAAATAACCCGGTTGCCCCGGTTTGAACCAGCGCGGGAGTATTAGGCATGCAGCGTACGATGGGAGCCGATTCGCCAAGCCAGGTACTGAGGTTATTGAGGGTAATACCAGCAGCTATACTCACCACTAATGGGCTACGTTGTTTGATCATATCTTGAAGAGGAGTGGCTACGGCTTCCATCACCTGGGGTTTAACCGCAAATATAATAACGTCTGCGTGACTACAGGCTTGGGTGTTATCTCGAGTGGTATTCACTCCAAGGGTTGTGCGATTATGCAGTAATAAGTCTTCGTTGAGATCCGTCATTGTAATCTGAGTACTGTCGAAACCTTTGGCGATGAGTCCGCCCGCTAGGCTACTTGCCATGTTGCCTGCTCCGATGAAAGTGATCTTTGCGCTCATATCTGATATATCCGTTTTATGTCGTAAATTAGAATCGTTGTATGTAGGGTGTCATCTATGCTGCCGAGGACCAAATAAAGCAGTACCAACGCGTACAAAGGTCGCTCCTTCAGCGATGGCTGCTTCTATATCGTCGGACATCCCCATTGAAAGCGTATCCAATTTGGGGGTACCGTTGGGTAGTTGCTGATTAATGGTTGAGAGCAATGCAGCAACTTTTTCGAAAGGTAGGCGTTGTTCGGCTACTGTATCTCGTTTTTGCGGAATACACATTAATCCCCGCAACGTAAGATTTGGCAGTTGGCTGATTTCTACCGCAGCGCTGATGGTCTCATTTGCAGTAAACCCAGATTTAGATGTTTCATTATCAATATTAATCTGTAGGCAAATTTGTAGAGCGGGTAGTGCGGATGGGCGCTGGTTGCTAAGCCGTTTGGCAAGCTTTAAACGATCCACGCTATGTACCCAGTGAAAATGTTCAGCAACTGCGCGAGATTTATTGGATTGTATTGGGCCGATAAAATGCCAGCAGATATCACAGTCGCTAAGCTGTTGTTGCTTATCTAAGGCCTCCTGTAGATAGTTTTCGCCAAAGTTTTTTATGGCGGAAGAATACAGAGTACGAATATTTTCGGCGGTTCTGGTTTTGCTCACAGCAAGTAACAAAGGGGGGCTGCACTGATGTGCTTGGCAGGCAAGTGATATCCTTTTTTCCACACCCTGTAGTCGGTCTGCGATCTGTTGCTCAGAAATAGGCATAATACTATGATAAATAAGAATAAAATGGACTGGGTTAGGGTTGTAATGTGGCTATTTTAACGTAAAACAATAGCAATTGCTGAATTACTCGTTGATTAGGTTGTTGATTAGGCAGGTGGAACCGCATTCTGGGTGCTAACCTAATAGAGATTACGTAATTATATAGACTGCCCGTAGCTGTTTTTTAGACATGATTAGAATGACAATAGGTTAAAGAATCAATGGATATTACTGAATTACTCGCGTTTAGTGTTAAAAATGGTGCATCTGATTTGCACCTTTCGGCTGGTTTGCCCCCTATGATCCGTGTAGATGGTGACGTGCGTAGAATAAACTTGCCACCTATGGATCATAAGCAAGTACATTCCCTGATTTATGACATTATGAATGATAAGCAGCGAAAAGATTATGAAGAATTCCTAGAAACGGATTTTTCCTTTGAGGTGCCTGGTGTTGCCCGTTTTCGTGTTAACGCGTTTAATCATAACCGAGGCGCTGGGGCGGTATTTCGTACAATTCCATCCAAAGTACTGACCATGGAAGATTTGGGTCAAGGGCAGGTATTTAGGGATATTTCAGATATTCCTCGCGGTATTGTATTGGTAACAGGGCCAACGGGTTCAGGTAAAAGTACAACCTTGGCAGCGATGATTGATTATATTAATGAAACTCGCTATGAACATATATTAACCATCGAAGACCCTATTGAATTTGTTCATGAAAGTAAAAAGTGCCTTATGAACCAACGGGAAGTACATCGTGATACCTTAGGTTTTGCCGAAGCACTGCGGTCTGCGTTACGTGAAGATCCCGATATCATCCTTGTAGGTGAGATGCGAGATTTGGAAACGATTCGATTAGCGTTAACTGCCGCAGAGACGGGCCACTTGGTATTTGGTACATTGCATACAACTTCAGCAGCCAAAACTATTGACCGTGTGGTTGATGTATTTCCAGCAGCGGAAAAGTCAATGGTGCGGTCTATGTTGTCTGAGTCATTACAGGCCGTTATTTCACAATCATTGCTTAAGAAAAATGGTGGTGGACGAATTGCTGCCCATGAAATTATGCTCGGCACACCGGCTATCCGTAACTTGATTCGAGAGGATAAGGTGGCGCAGATGTATTCTGCGATTCAAACGGGTGGGAATTTAGGAATGCAGACATTGGACCAATGTTTGCGAGAACTACTCAATAAAGGGCTGATTTCTCCCGAGGCAGCAAGAGAGAAAGCAAAAATTCCAGAGAATTTCTAGAATACAGCGTATAAAAACGTTTAGATAACAATCGTTCAGATAACAGTACAGTAGTAAGGGGTGAGGAATGGATTTTGAAGGTCTGCTAAAATTAATGGTGGAAAAAGGCGCGTCGGATTTATTTATCACTGCCGGTGTAGCCCCCAGCATGAAAGTCCATGGACGAATTGTTCCCGTAACAAAGACCTCTTTGAGCCCTGAGAAGACCCGCGAAACCGTGTTAGGAGTAATGAATGAATCCCAACGCAAAGAATTTGTAGAAACTCGCGAATGTAACTTTGCCATTAGTGCCCGAGGAATTGGACGATTTCGTGTGAGTGCATTTTATCAACGTAATCTCGTTGGCATGGTGTTGCGGCGTATTGAAACCAATATACCTCGTATTGATGATCTTGGATTGCCTTCAATGATTAAAGACCTGGCGATGACTAAGCGGGGTATTGTTATTTTTGTAGGGGCAACGGGAACGGGAAAATCTACTTCTTTAGCCTCTATGATTGGTCATCGTAATCATAATAGTAAAGGGCATATTATTAGTATCGAAGACCCTATTGAATACATTCACCAGCATGCGGGTTGTATTGTTACTCAGCGCGAGGTTGGGCTTGATACGGAAAGTTTTGATATTGCGTTAAAAAATACCTTACGCCAGGCCCCAGATGTGATCATGATTGGTGAAATTCGTACCAGAGAAACCATGGGGTATGCCATCGCCTTTGCTGAAACCGGGCACTTAGTATTGGCAACACTACACGCCAATAATGCTAACCAAGCGTTGGATCGTGTTGTTCACTTTTTTGCAGCGGATCGCCATAGTCAATTATGGATGGATTTGTCCCTCAACTTAAAAGCAATGGTCGCACAGCAACTTATACCCACACCTGACGGTAAAGGGCGTAGAGCGGTGGTCGAAATTCTTCTCAATACCCCTTTAATGGCAGACCATATCCGAAAAGGGAATGTGCACTTATTAAAACCATTAATGATCAAGTCTCGCGAACTAGGTATGCAAACCTTTGATCAGGCACTGTATGACCTGTATTCCGCTGGAGAAATCACTTACGAAGATGCCATGTCTCATGCGGATGCTCCGAATGATTTACGTTTGATGATTAAATTGGGTAATGAAGGCGGCTTAGAGCAGCTAGAGGATGCAACAAAAGGTCTGTCACTTGAAGATGATGATTCTATGAAGTTCTAGTCGTTTTGATATTCCCACCTGTCAGCCTCTGCCTTAAAGGGGTTGACCATTTGTGTCGCCCATTGGCGTATACATGTCATAGACCGCAGTAAAAAGCTACGCTATATTGAAGCCAAAACCAATCACCTTTTCTAGGAATCGGCAATGGCCTACAACACTTTCGACTATAAAACGATCGACTATAAAATCAGCAATAGTGTGCTCACACTAACGCTTAATCGTCCTGATAATTTAAATGCCTTTACTGTTGAAATGGCGAATGAATTAATTGATGCCTTTAATGCGGCGAGTAATGATGACGCTGTACGAGCAATTGTGGTAACTGGGGCGGGTCGCGCTTTTTGTGCAGGTATGGATTTATCCAGTGAGGGCAATGTATTTGGCCTTGATGAAGCCCAGGCTCCAACGTTGGATGATATGAATAACCGTTTAGATGATCCGGCGATACTGCATGGCGTACGGGATACTGGCGGGCGTGTGACGTTGGCAATTTATGATTGTACCAAACCTGTGATTGCCGCAATCAATGGTGCTGCGGTAGGTATTGGAGCCACCATGACGTTGGCAATGGATATTCGTTTAGCGTCAGAAAATGCGCGAATTGGTTTTGTATTTAATAAATTAGGTATTGTACCTGAGGCCTGTTCTAGTTGGTTTTTACCAAAAATTGTCGGTATTTCTCAGGCATTGGAATGGGTTTATAGTGCAGAGATTATCAAACCTGAAGTAGCCAAAGATGCGCGTTTAGTGAAAGCGGTATACCCTGCAGAAACCTTGCTGGAAGAAGCGTATAAAATTGCCAATAAGATTGCCAATAATACGTCAGCTGTGGCTATCGCAATGTCACGACAAATGATGTATCGAAATTCAGCACAACCGCACCCGATAGAAGCCCATAAAATTGAGTCGTTAGCGATGTTTTATGCGAGTGTTGATGATGGAAAAGAAGGGGTAAATGCTTTTTTCGAAAAACGAGAAGCACAGTTTGGTTCTACGATGTCCGAAAACAAACCGCCGTTTTATCCTTGGTGGGAATAAATAAAACATCCAATTTAGGGCGGCCTTGGAAATCCGCAGATCCGCAGAATAGTTACTAACATTTTATGTGCAGTAAATAGTAAGGGGAGAACATCGATGAGTAAGGTTTTTGTTACTGGCGCGAGTGGTTTTTTGGGAAAACACCTGATGGAACGATTGATTGAAAACAATCATCAAATCACCGTTCTACTTCGAGATGTCCAGCATTCAAATAAACAATCCCTTATTCAAGATTGGCAACAGAGAGTAGAGAAAATAAAAATGGCGGGAGGGCACCCGTCAGTTGATGTTGTTGAAGGTGACATTGTTAACGTCGACTTAGAAAAAGTTGACGCCAAGCATCAATTGCTATTATCGAATTACGATCATATTTATCACTTAGCCGCTATTTATGATTTAGGTGCAGCTAAAGAAAAAACCTTGCAGTGTAATGTGCAAGGTACTGAAAATATATTAAATAAGATGGATGAGGACAGTTTTTCTGGATGTTTTCACTGTGTTAGTTCTATAGCGATAGCAGGAAATTTTAAGGGAGAATTTTCAGAGTCAATGTTTGAAGAAGGGCAGCGACACGAACATATTTATAATCGAAGTAAATTTCTTTCAGAAAAATTGGTTCGAGAAAAAAGAGAGAATTCACCAAAGTATGATGTTCGAATTTATCGACCATCAGCTATTGTAGGGCACTCTAAAACCGGTGAGATGGATAAAATAGACGGCCCTTATTATGGCTTTGTGGTTGTTAGTGGTTTAAAACGAATATTTCCTTCTTGGTTTCCATTAGTGCTACCTAAAAACAATGCACTTATGGATATGGTGCCAGTAGACTATGTGGCGGATGCTTTGTATAGAATTAGTCAATTAAACAAGATTGATAATGATCAGTTTTGTTTTCATCTTACGGACCCCAATGCGCCGACTATTACTACGGCAATTAAGTTGTTATTAAAAGCAGCTGATGGACCAAAAATAACCGTGACATTTAATAATACTTTAACAAAAATGTACCCAGGATTAGTTTCTCTAGCAGGAAATTTACAATCTGTTGAAACCATAAAAAATGAAGTGCTAGGGCGCTTTGATATACCATCCCAAGTATTTGATGCAATGATGGAAGGTGCTCAATTTGATGCAAAACAAACAATAAAGCTTCTTGCTAAACAAGGAGTTGTATTGCCAGCTTTTTCAAGTTATGTAGACAATCTCTGGGATTATTTTAACCGTCACCTTGATCCAAGGAGAAATAAAACATCTCGTTATGAAAAAGCACTTAGAGGTAAAGTGGTACTTATTACGGGGGGGTCATCGGGTATCGGTTTGGCTAGTGCTGAGCGTGCTGTGACTCTGGGCGCAAAGGTGATTCTTGTGGCTCGTAGTCTAGATAAATTGGAATTAGCCTATGCTGCATTAAAACCTATTGCTGATGAGCATGATGCATCGATTGAGATACTACCTTGTGATATTTCAGATTTGGACGCTTGTGATAATTTGGTAAAACACTTGCTTGGTAATTATGGCAATGTGGATGTTTTCTTCAATAACGCGGGGCGTTCGATTCGACGTTCGATCAGTGAATCGTTAGATCGCTTTCATGATTTAGAAAGAACCATGCAGCTGAATTACTTCGGTGCGGTTCGTATCATTCATGGGTTGTTGCCTAGTATGGTTGAGCATAAATCTGGCCATATACTTAACTCATCTTCCATGGGTACAATGTCTCCAACACCACGGTTTAGCGCGTATATGGCCAGTAAAAGTGCGATGGATGCTTATACTGATTCATTGGCGGCTGAATATCTGAATCATAATATTCATGTAACATCGATTAAATTTCCATTGGTGAAAACAGGAATGATTGCCCCCACCAAAGATTATGATGGTGTTGATGTTGCTAGCCCAGAATTCGCTGCGACATTATTTTTAGATGCGGTGTTAAATAGACCACGTAAGCAAATTTTAACGCAAGGCGTGTGGATGGGCTTGGCAAATTTGTTTACGCCCAAAATCATGACGCATGTGTACAATTTTGGTTATCGAATATGGCCCGACGAGCGAGGTCAACATATGGATTTAAGTTTGGATCGCTCGTTAATTAAGAAAATAATTCCCCGTTCACCGTTATGATAGTTGGAATACTACGCGGCCATTGTAGATGGTCGCACAAGTGCGGCCACTAATTGTTTTTCCTAATAACGGTGAGTTTTTACCGTCGGAGTGTAATGCGTCCGGTGTGAGTTGCCATTGAGCGGAAGGGTCAAAAATACTGAGGTTAGCCATGGAATTTTCGGCAATTTTGCCAGCATCAATTTTAATGATGCTGGCAGGTGTAGTTGCGATACAGGTTACCCATTCTTGCTCAGATAAAATGCCGTCTCGCACTAACCCAAAACTCATCGGTAAGAACGTTTCAATACTGGATATACCTGCTTCTGTTGCGGCAAACGGTGCAGATTTTGCGGCAACCTCATGAGGTTGATGATCTGAAGTGATGGCAGTAACCACGCCGGATTTAATAGCGTCAATGAGAGCTTTACGATCAATTTCACTTCGAAAGGGTGGGTTTACATGATATTGACTATTAAATCCATCAATCGCCTCATCATTAAATAACAATTGATGAACGGCAATATCAGCGGTAACAGGAAGGCCTCGTTGCTGTGCTGCGGCAATTTGTTCAACACTGCGGGCGCAAGATAATTGCCCAAAGTGTGCGGTTACACCGGTTTGCTCTACGAGTAACAGATCTCGTGCTAGTGCCACGGTTTCTGCTGAGCGTGGTATGCCGGGTAAGCCAAGACGAGTCGAGGTGAAGCTTTCATGGACAATACCGTCACCTTGTAAGCTTAAATCAACACTTTGAAAAAATACCGTAAGATCAAACGTTGCTGCGTATTCTAAGCAACGTAATAATACCCGGTTATCTTTTATGGCATTTCGAAGTTGAGCTACGCCAATGCAACCTGCTTCTTGTAATGCGTGCATTTCACTAAGTTGAGTGCCTTCTAAGTCATGAGTCATTGCGCCAATAGGCAAGACGTGAGCATAACCGGATTGGTGGGCTCGCTCTTGAATAAGTGCGGCAACCGCAGGACTATCGATAACAGGGTTGGTATCTGGTGGGCAGCACAGATGGGTCACCCCCCCCGCTGCTGCTGCCTGAGTTTCACTGTGAATAGTGCCTTTATATTCTTGCCCTGGTTCTCGTAAGCGTGCGCATAAATCCACGGCTCCAGGAATAACCAATTTACCCTCTGCGTTAATAGTAATGTCGGTATGAATATCTTGTGTGTTGGCGCTGTTGTCATTCACAGGAACAATTCGTTGAATAAACCCGTCAACAACATAAATGTCCGCAATTTCATCTCGTTGAGATAGTGGGTCAATAACACGGCCGCCAGCAATTTTTATTGATTGGGGGTTGGGAGAAGAAGGGGTGAACTTCATGCGCCGTGTTCTCCGTTGATTGCTTCAGAAGTAGCAGTTATTGCTGTTGATTGACCACTCATCGCCATCGAAAGTACGGCCATTCGTACCGATATACCGTAGTTAACCTGTTTAAGAATCACGGACTGAGGGCCATCAGCAACGGCGGTTTCAATTTCTACACCGCGATTAATCGGACCTGGGTGCATAACGATGGCATCAGGTTTTGCAAAAGCGAGCTTTTCTGTTGTGAGCCCATATAAACGATAAAATTCATGCTCACTCGGCAATAATGCTGAGTTCATTCGTTCTTTTTGCAGGCGTAACATGATGACAACGTCGACATCTTTTAGACCTTGCTCCATATTATAAAAAACCTTCGCACCAAGGTGTTCCATATCGTGGGGGATGAGCGTTTTTGGCCCAATGACTCGAACTTCTCCTACTTGTAAGCCGTTTAATGCATGAACTTGAGAGCGCGCTACTCGGGAGTGGGTAATATCACCGATGATTGCAACTTTAAGGTTACGGAAGTCACCTTTATGTTTGCGAATGGTGTACATATCCAACATGGCTTGGGTTGGGTGCGCGTGACGTCCATCCCCAGCATTGATGATTGCAACATTAGGGCAGACTTGGCTGGCAATAAAATGCGGTGCGCCGCTATCTTGGTGGCGAACAATAAACATGTCGCTATCCATTGCCTCTAGGTTCCAAAGCATATCCATTAGGGATTCACCTTTGGAGGTGGCGGAGGCACTGATATTGATGTTGAGAACGTCGGCGGAGAGGCGTTTTGCTGCCAATTCAAATGTGGTGCGTGTGCGGGTACTGGCTTCGAAGAATAAATTTACGACCGTTTTACCGCGTAATAGAGGGACTTTTTTTACCGCTTGTTGGCCAACACTAGAAAAGGACTCGGCAGTATCAAGGATTTCGGTAAGTATCTCGGTACTAAGATTCTCAGTGGTGAGAAAGTGTTTGAGTTGACCGTGTTCGTTGAGTTGCAGTTGATGCGGGGGAATAGCCAGGCTCATTAGAATCTCTATCGTCGTCAGTTTACTTGGGTAATCGTCAGGTGCATATTATCGGGGCCGTGTAATTTTACGCGTTGTTGGGGGGCTAAATCCAATCGTTCTCCAATAATATCGGGTTGAATCGGTAAATCACGCCCCGGTACGTCAACTAAGGTGACCAATATGACAGAGGCAGGGCGGCCGTAGTCAAATAACTCGTTAAGTGCCGCCCGAATGGTTCGCCCGCTACTGATGACATCGTCTACTAAAATGACATGTTGTCCATCGGTAGAAAAAGGCAAATCTGAGGTTTTAACTGAAGGATGCAACCCTCTTTGCGTGAAGTCGTCACGGTAGAAGGTGATGTCGAGTAACCCGAGGGCTTGGTCTAGGGCGAGCTGTTGGTGTAATGCGTTTGCAACCCATGCGCCACCCGTATGGATTCCTACCATGACAGGCTGACTGATGCCGCGTTGATCAAGCAGACTTTGTAGCTTAGATGACATATTGTTAATAAGAGAATTAACGATAGGCAGGGTCATAGATTATGTCCTGTTGTTGGTTCGGTCTCTGCGAACCACGTTTCGATAATAAGGGCAGCGGCGACACTGTCGATTTGGCGATTGGATTTTGCAGCACGACCACTATATTGCTGTATCTGGTCTCGAGCATCGAAACTTGATAGGTGCTCATTAGCGGTGAATAGCGGCACTCCAAAGCGACCATGTAAACGATTGCCAAATTTTCTGGCACGCTTTGTTAACGCGTTGTCAGTGCCGTCTTCATTCAGCGGAATACCAACAACAAATGCATCGGGTTGCCACTCTGCGATCAGCGCGGCGACCGTTTCCCAGCGAGGTTGGCCATCTTTTGCGGGTATTTCGGGTAGGGGGCTGGCGGTTTGAGTGAGTGTTTGACCGACAGCGACACCAATCTTTTGGGTGCCAAAATCAAACCCCATCACGGTTGTAATCAATGGTTAGTGCCCGCCATTTATGAGTGGCCGACGTCTGATGACATAAGGCTCAAGTCGATACCAAGTAATTTTGTTGCTGCTTCCCAGCGTTTTTCTTGTGGTGTTGAAAACAGTATTTCAGGGTCAGCTTTTACAGTGATCCAGGCATTGGATTGCATTTCTTCTTCGAGCTGCCCTCCGCCCCAGCCAGCATAACCCAGCGCAACAAGGCTATCTTTAGGGCCTTTGTTATTGGCTATATCGTCGAGAATGTCCCGAGATGTAGTAAGGCAAATACCTTCTTCCATGACAACGGTCGATTGCCATTCTTGTGGGTTTCTATGTAATACAAAACCCATTTCAGTTTGTACCGGGCCACCTTCTAGCACATTCTGGTGGTCGAATTGCTCGTCATAGTTATCAATATCGAGGTGCTCAAAGACTTCACCTAGGGATAAGTCCAATGGTCGATTGATCATGATACCCATGGCCCCGTCTTCATTGTGTTCACATATGTAGGTGATGCTATGGGAGAAATTGGGGTCTTCCATTGCTGGCATTGCTATAAGGAAGTGGTTTTTTAAGCTGTCATTTGAGTTGGTATCCATACCGTTAGTATTGGGCCAAAGGGTACGGGATTCAAGTGTTTAAAAAAGGTATCTATATCTACCACCCTACGAGAGCGTCCAATACTGGACTTACCTTAAGATCCCTGGATTTCAATTACTTGCTGAATACAAGCCTCTAAAAACTTGAAAGATAATTGCCCTTTTTAAATTGCCAAGTTCGGATAATCTCTAAAATGTCTGTATTTTCAGCAATATCCGGCGGAAATGGTGCGAATGGTGCCGAACGTTGCACAATGTGTTTTGCTGCATCATCAAGAACACGTTTTCCTGAGGACTTTAATATCCGAATTTCATGGACGGAGCCATCCGCTTTTACTGCCACCATTAAACGTAAGCTACCAAATATATCTTTACGTTTGAGCTCTGGAGGATAATACAAATTGCCAAACCGCTCGATGCGTTTGCGCCAGGAGTCAAGGTAGGCGGCGTCTTGTGCTGCTTTGGTACTGGCGGCCGTTAATTGGCGTTTGCGAGGTCGTTTGGCATGAACTTGTTTTTTGTCACTGAGTTGAGCTTCCAGGCTTGCTATCTCTAGGCTACGTTGCAACATTGCAATGGCAGAGATTTGTTCGGTTTGTTCAAGTTCTTTTTCTTCGGGGTTTTTAGCCGTTTTAAAGAGGCTGGTAGTGGTTGTGCTGAGTTGCTTTTCTGCGGAATGTTTTATCGGTGTTTGGCTGGCTTGTTGTTGAATAGGGTCAATTTCACGCACTAGGTTATCTTCGAATGCAGCGATTTCTGTGGTGCTGACTACGGCCTTTTCCTCAAGCGTGCCGCTGCCTTGCTGGTTCATTTGGGCAAGAAAGTCGGCGTCTTCAGGCGTAGTTTCACTTTTATTGTGAGCAAGGGTGATTTCAAGTGTTTCGGCAGTGGTTTTAGGAGGGGGCAAGGTGAAGCTAACCCCGAGGATAAGAATGCCATGGAGTACTGCCGCTAGAAAAAACGTAAACATAAAGCGGTCATTTGCGGTGACACTGGGTGGTTGTGCTGATACTGCCATGGACTCGTTACTTAAACCTTTGGTTTGTTATTTTTTAGCCAGTCGTCGTTCGATAGCATCCATTAACAGCCCAGCGATATTGATCGATGTTGCTGCCTCAATTTCGCGGATACACGTGGGGCTGGTGACGTTGATTTCGGTAACATAATCTCCGATGACATCTAGGCCCACGAAGATTAACCCTTTTTCTACCAAAGTGTCGCGTACTTGCTCGCAAATCCAACGTTCTCTGTCGGATAACTCCCTAACGACACCGGTTCCCCCTGCTGCTAGGTTACCTCGGTTTTCACCCTCTGCAGGGATACGAGATAAGCCATAAGGTACGGGCTCACCATCGATGATCAATATCCGTTTGTCTCCTTGACTAATGTCAGGGATGAACTGCTGCGCCATCGCCGGTGTTTTGCCGTGGTTGGTTAACGTTTCAATGATAACACCTAAATTCTTATCATTTGCACCTGTGCGGAAGATGGACGCACCACCCATTCCGTCTAGGGGTTTAAGGATAATGTCATTATGCTGTTCTGCAAATTTTTTCAGGATTTGTGCGTTAGCACTGACGGTTGTTGGTGCGCAGCAGTCAGGGAATTCGGTGGCAAAGATCTTTTCGTTGCAGTCTCGTAAGCTTTGAGGCTTGTTAACGATTAGTGATCCTGCTTTTTCTGCCTTATCCAGGATATAGGTAGAATAAATAAACTCCATATCAAAAGGGGGATCTTTGCGCATCAAAATAACATCACAATCAGCTAAAGCGTGGACACTTGAATCACCGAGTTGATACCAGCATTCCGGATTTTTAAGAGGCTTTAGGGGGCGGCTTGTGGTCATTGCTTGACCGTTTTCGATGAACATATCTTGCTGTTGGATATAACGTATGTCCCAATTTCTGTTATCCGCCTCCCATAACATGGCTAATGTACTATCCTTCTTGTAAGGAATGGATGATATTGCATCCATAACAACGCCCAGTTTAATTGTCATAGCTTTTGATCCTATAAAATGCGTCAAAGGTGGCAAGGAAATTGAGTTGAAAGATTAAACGATTTTTCATATAACTCAAATTTTCTAGTTGATCTAGTTATAAAAAATGCGGCTTATCAGTATTAAAAATACTAATAACGACAATAGTTTATAGATTGTGCCTAAAATCTATGATTATAATTACCGCGTTCCGGGTGTTTTGTCGAAAAATATTGTGCTTCGAGTTTGCGAAGTATCTACAACGATATTATAACTATATCTTACCGGCCAAAATTAAGGCTTACATAAAAAGGCAATGTCGATGGAAGACAACTTCGAAAGTTTAAAAGTCATGGTAATCGATGATAGTAAAACTATTCGTCGAACTGCAGAAACCTTGCTCAAAAAAGCGGGATGCTCTGTGATCACGGCGACTGATGGTTTTGATGCACTATCAAAAATCGCGGACACCCAACCGAATATTATTTTTGTAGATATAATGATGCCACGCCTCGACGGTTATCAAACATGTGCGTTAATAAAAAATAACAGCACTTATAAATCTACACCTGTGATTATGCTATCCAGTAAAGATGGGTTGTTTGACAAAGCAAAAGGAAGGATTGTTGGGTCGGATCAATATTTGACCAAACCGTTCAGTAAAGAAGAATTACTCGGTGCAATTCGTGAGCACGTGACTACATAGCTGTAGGTTGTGTTGAAAGAAGCTCTTTTAGCCTAGACTAATTCAAGCGAAATCGAGTTTTCTAAATTATACTGTTATAAATCAAATTGAAGCGCAAACCTGTAACTGGAGGGTATATGCCTCGTGTACTCATAGTTGATGATTCTCCTACCGAGACGTACAAATTTAAAGAAATCCTTGAAAAGCACGGGTTTGAAATTATCACTGCAGAAAATGGTGCCGATGGTGTCTCCGTTGCCCGTCAAGAGCTGCCTGATGTCGTGTTAATGGATGTTGTGATGCCGGGTTTAAACGGCTTTCAAGCCACTCGTCAGATTAGCAAAAATGAAGAAACCAAACATATCCCTGTGATTATCGTTACCACGAAAGATCAGGAAACGGATAAAGTTTGGGGTAGACGCCAGGGAGCCAGTGATTATCTGACCAAGCCTGTTGATGAAGCCAAATTAATGGAAACCATTAAGCGCGTCATGGATGCATAGAAGCCATGAGTGAATTGTCTCCCGCATACTTAAAACTGGTCGACTTAGCATCCCGCAGTCGTAAAAATGCTGATGAGCTGCCTGCGCAACAGGAAGCGGTTACATTTTGGACAGGCGTTGGATTTACACTTGATGGTAACCAATACGTTGCCCGAATGGACGAAATCTCTGAGATATTAAGTGTTCCACGCTTTACTCAGGTACCCGGTGTACAAACATGGGTGCGTGGTATATCTAATGTCCGTGGGCGTTTGATGCCGGTGATGGACTTGCTAACCTTCTTGAATAAAAAATCGGAAATCCAATGGAAGCGTCGGCGTTTGTTGGTGATTGAAAATGGTGAACTGTATAGCGGCTTGGTTGTTGATCGAGTGCT
This sequence comes from uncultured Gammaproteobacteria bacterium, assembly GCA_913063495.1. Lineage (GTDB taxonomy): Bacteria > Pseudomonadota > Gammaproteobacteria > Pseudomonadales > Ketobacteraceae > 42-54-T18. The sequence goes on from CAJXXT010000037.1 coordinate 28,333, forward strand.
AGGTATGCAACATTTTCCGGTGGATAATTTTGTGAATGAACTACCAGCAAGTTATAGCGTTACCAAAGATTATTTGAACGGTGGCTACACATCAGAAAAAGGCACATGGGGTTTGTTCAGTTTACATAAGCTGGCAAGTGATCCGCGTTTTTTAAACGTAGCGTCTTAAAAGTAGTCACTTACATAAGAGAAATATTAGATAGCAGTAGATTTTTGTTGTTATCTAAGGGTATTGGGTAAAGTGTATTTCAGTAATGAATCACCTTGTCCGATATCTACATGATAGAAAGGTTTGAGTGTAAATTTTTCTATCATGTTGGCAGTGAAGGAATGGGAATAACTTGAATTCTTAGAAACTTATTCACGATGTTGTGATGTGTTTTTTTGTTGTTTATCTCACTTTTTTCTGTCGAAAATGAATTATTGAGCCTAGATTTATAATGAACCGATGTAATAATGGTCGGCGTATTATAGATCAGCTCTAATAATGATCAGCTTAAACATGAAGTATTTCATACGGCTATCAATGAACATACGTGTAATACGTGCGGGAAATGATGACGTAAGACATATCCACAATAATAGTATTGCACTGAACGGCCAGGAGTCCGCCTATGTCGTCTAGCACTGGGAAGCTGGATACCAGCACCAAGTCTTCAAATCTTGTACCGATGTATATTATTGGTCTTATCTTAATGATGGGACTGATGGTTGTTAACTTTGTTTTGGTGGGTGAACACGCCGGAAAGTCTGCGAAGTATATAACCAAGGCAACAGAGCTTAAGGTACTGTCTCAACGTATCGCAAAAAACGCTCTGGAATCGGCGGCAGGTAACGCAGATGCGTTTGCCTTCCTAGAGCAAGCTCGTGTTGAGTTTGGTTTAGCTTGGGATCAAATCAAAAATGGTGATGCTGAAGAAGGCTTTAATGCTGATTCGGTGTTTGTTTCTACCGGTCGTCAAGAAATTGTGGCGGTGGACAAGGTCTGGAAAAGCGTGTCGCAAAATGCGGACGTTATCTTGCAGGGCCAACAAACGGTAGTGAACCTGCATGATGTTGCCAAGGTGCTAGCGGATACGATACCTGTGTTACAGGAAGAGTATGACCTGGTTGTAGAGACGTTGCTAGATAACAGAGCGCCAGCAAGCCAGGTTGCGGTTGCACAACGTCAATCCCTGCTTGCAGAAAGAATTGTACGAAGTGTAAACAAAGTATTGGAAGGTGGCGAGGATGCGGTAATGGCTGCAGATAGCTTCGGCCAAGATACGCAGCGTTTTGGCCGTGTACTGACCGGAATGCTAGAAGGTGATGCAGCGCTCAATATTAGCCGAGTTCGTGATTCTGATGCAGTAGATTCACTGAATGAAATCGCAGACCTGTTTGGCGAAGTGAATGATAGTGTTGATGAAATTCTTGAAAGTTCACCCGAACTGTTCCAAGTAAGGCGAGCTGCAGATGATATCTTTGTAGATTCTCAAACGTTACTTGATGAAACCAGTGCGCTAACTAGCCGTTTCGAGGACACTGCCGTTGCGGGTATTTGGTCAACAGCGGTGGGTATCGCTTGTGCGGTGATGGCGTTGTTATTCTTACTGCTAATATTCTTTAACTTTATTGGGCAATCTCGTAGCAGCCTAGCGGAAGAAGAGCATCGACGTGAAGAGGAAGAAAAAGCCAACCAAAATAACCAGGAAGCGATCCTTCGATTGCTGGATGAACTGGGTGATTTGGCAGATGGTGATTTAACCATTCAAACAACGGTAACGGAAGATTTCACAGGAGCGATTGCTGACTCCATTAACTTTACCATTGACCAACTGCGCAGCTTGGTATCAACCATCAATGAAACTGCTGTACAGGTATCATCGGCTGCACAAGAAACGCAGGCTACGGCGATGCACCTTGCAGAGGCATCTGAGCATCAGGCACAAGAGATTGCTGGAGCATCTGCGGCGGTAAATGAGATGGCGGTTTCAATCGATCAGGTATCTGCAAACTCTGCTGAGTCAGCGGCGGTTGCGGACAGATCGGTATCTATCGCGAACAAAGGTGCTGAGGTGGTACAAAATACTATCCACGGCATGGACACGATTCGTGAGCAGATTCAAGAAACATCCAAACGTATCAAGCGATTGGGTGAATCATCTCAGGAGATCGGGGATATCGTATCGTTGATCAACGACATCTCTGACCAAACCAACATTCTGGCACTTAACGCGGCGATTCAGGCATCGATGGCGGGTGAAGCTGGTCGTGGTTTCGCGGTAGTTGCGGATGAAGTTCAGCGACTTGCGGAACGTTCTTCTGCGGCAACAAAGCAGATTGAAGCACTGGTTAAGACGATCCAAACGGATACTAACGAAGCGGTTATCTCCATGGAGCATACCACGGCGGAAGTGGTACGAGGAGCTCGCTTAGCGCAAGATGCGGGTGTGGCACTGGAAGAAATCGAGAACGTATCCAGTAACTTGGCCGACTTGATCCAGAACATCTCGAACGCTGCTCGACAGCAAGCGGCTTCTGCAGGCCATATCTCGAATACGATGAACGTTATTCAAGAGATCACGTCTCAGACATCGGCTGGTACAACCGCAACCGCAACCTCTATCGGTAACTTGGCTGAGTTGGCGGTACAGATGCGTAATTCTGTAGCGGGCTTCAAGTTACCTGAATCAGCGTAACGAGTCTGGAGTTTAGCGCCAGTGTCTGCACATAAGTGGAGCATGAAAGAATCCCTTAAAATGGATGATGAACAATTCATCCTCTGGCAGGCACTGCTCGAAGATAGAACAGGAATGCAAATATCCGCCCAGCGGAAATCGTTTCTTGAAACCAGCTTGGCCATACGCATGCGTGAGGTTGGGTTACAAGATTACGATGCCTACTATGAAAAACTGATGTCAGGTTTAACTGGCGAAGTGGAGTGGGCTACGCTGGTGGATCGATTGACGGTACAAGAAACCAGTTTTTTCAGACATACCAGTTCTTTTGAGCTTGTTCATGATTATTGTGATAAGCGTTTAAAAGAAGGCGCATCTAGCCTAGATATCTGGTGTGTTGGCTGTTCAACAGGTGAAGAACCGTACTCATTAGGCATGATGTTAAATGGGTTGGTTGAACAGCATCAAGGAAAATACTGGGGTATTACTGCGACAGATATTAGTTTGCCAGCGCTGAGCAAAGCTCGCCAAGGCATCTATAGTAAGCGCAAACTGGATTTAATGAGTGACGAGTACAAATCGCGTTATTTTACAACGCTACCTGGCTCTAGCTTATCTGAATCGCGCAAGGTCCAAGTAAGCCGTGAATTAAAAGATCGTATTTGTTTTGCCCAAGTAAATGTGTTGGAGCTTGAATCCGCACCGATGGCTGGAATGGATGTGATCTTTTGTCAAAATCTTCTGATTTATTTTCGACGTTGGCGTAAGCGAGACATTGTAACTCATCTTGCTGAGCGACTAGCACCGGGCGGTTTAATGGTGTTAGGTATTGGTGAGGTGTTGGATTGGAGCCATCCAGATATGGAACGGGTTCCCTATGAAAATACGTTGGCATTTGCCCGACGAAACGGCTGATATTAACGCCGGGAGATAGCATGGCCGAAAGTCACGATTATCAAGCGCTAGAATGGGTAAAGAGTGAGATAGAAGAAACCCTAAAACAAGCGCAACAATCGTTAGAAGCGTATGTAGAAAATTCTGAAGATTCTACACGAATGCGCTTTTGCCTGACACACCTGCATCAAGTGTACGGCACTCTGCAGATGGTTGAGTTTTATGGTGCTGCATTATTGGCGGAAGAGATGGAGAATCTCGCTCAAGCATTACTTAACGGAACTGCTGCCCATGTTGGTGACTCTCAAGAAGTATTAATGCGCGCGATGTTGCAGTTACCTGCATATTTGGATCGTGTGAAAGCAGGCAAACGTGATATGCCTGTTGTTATTTTACCGTTACTGAATGATTTACGTGCTGCTCGTGGTGATACCCTATTATCGGAAACTGCTCTGTTTAAGCCTAATATGGAATCCGGTGAACAGGCAGCACCGAAAGAAAAAATTTCTGAAGAAGTTATTAATAAATTACCGCAATTATTGAAAAAAGTGCGTCAGTTATATCAGTTTGCGCTGGTTGGATTAATCCGAAACCAGGATATGGCCACTAACTTAGGTTATTTGGCGAAATCTTTAGCAAAACTTGAGCAGCTTTATAGTAATGCACCGATGGCTCAACTTTGGTGGGTTGGTGGTGCTGTGGTAGAAGGTGTTTCCCGTTCTTCTATTGAATTGGGTACGTCGGTTAAAATGTTGCTTGGCCTGCTTGATCGACAAATAAAAGACAATATCGAATCCGGCGCAAATCGCATGGAGCCAGTACCTGTCGAATTGCTAAAAAATCTACTCTATTATGTTGCGCGTTGTGAAGCTGACTCACCAAAAGTTAAGGAAGTTAAGAAAGCCTTTCGATTAGAAGAGGCGCTACCGAGTGATGATCTCATTGACGTCGAGCGTCAACAGCTTGCAGGCCCAGACAAAGAAGCCATCGCTTCCGTTATAAAGGCACTGTTAGAAGAAATGGTGGTGATTAAAGAAAATTTAGATATTTTCTTACGAGGACAATCTCAAGAAATTGAAGAGCTGAAACCTTTAGTGCCTAGTCTAAAACAGGTTGCCGATACCTTAGGTGTTCTTGGAATTGGTAATCCGCGCCGTGTTATTCTTGAACAAATCGATGTGATTGGCCGTGTGGTTGAGTCTGGGTTTATGCCAGATGACAATACCTTTATGGATGTCGCAGGGGCACTGCTATACGTTGAGGCAACCTTACAAGGTATTGCAGAAGATGGCGCTCGCAGTGCATTTGATTCAGGTGATGACCAAGCAGATAACGATAACTACGTTTCTCCAGAGCATGTGCATAAAGCACGCTCAGCGGTTATTGAGGAGTCACGGGCTGGTTTAGAAAGTGCAAAAGATGCAATCACTGAATATATTGGATCAAATTATAACAGTGAGTATTTAGAAGCTGTGCCGGAAATACTGCACAGTGTTCGCGGTGGGTTGGCGATGGTGCCACTTAATCACCCTGCTGCATTATTACAAGGTTGTGTGAGTTATATTCAAAATGATCTAATTGATACTGGAACCCAGCCAGATTGGAAAGTATTGGACACATTAGCGGATGCTATTACCAGTATTGAGTATTATTTAGAGCGTTT
>CAJXXT010000038.1 GCA_913063495.1 uncultured Gammaproteobacteria bacterium
ACATACAGAACCCGCAAAACCAACAACTTGCAGATTGTTAAAACCACGTTCGGCCAATGCCTTTGCAAACCGGTGTGCATAAGGTTTGCGTTTAACATCAAATTTCCCATGACGTGTGTGCGTAGCACCCCAACAACAGAACAAAAAAATCACAATAGGTTGAGTCGGATTACGGCTCAAATGATCCGTTTGCAACAGCCTTGCCAGATCGCTTGCCCCATAAGCTCTATCGTGCGTACCAAGAGCCACACCCAAATTTCCATGGCCAATAATGAATAGTTCACCACCATTATCAAGATCTTGTAAAGACTCTCCTGCCGTTTTATAGGTTTTTGATGAATCAGCGCATAAATTGTGTTTAATATAATTCTTGGTGCCTACAATAGCATTATCGTTTGCATCATAAACAGGAACATAGATTTCGTGCTCTAGATTAGCACGTTGATTCCCTATGCCTAGTAATCTTGCTCGAGCCCGCTGAGCTTGACTTACTTCGACCTTTGCATAAGGTTGCGCAGCTAACACGTCAAGTGCAGTCGGAGGGGCAACAGCATGATGGATACATTGATTTAACACAACACGATATTTCAACGCTAATCCAGTATTGGAGATTCCACCAACTTCAGTGACAACTTTGTTGATTCCATGACGTAACACCCCTGCCCGCATCAACATAATAGCGCGCCGAAGTTTACGTTCATCCTTCCCGCCACTGGTAAGACTTTTCCCAATGTGTAACTTTTCCCCTACACGCTTTCTATCGTAGGGTGTTGCATTTCTGTACCAAGCATCAAGTTTTCCACCAACCGCATTATTCTCGTCATGGACGTATTGAATAGTTTCGTCTAACCGATCTTCAAAGGATTTATTAGAGAATAGAGTCATACCATAATTTCCGAATAGTTAAAATTTTTTCGATTGTGCAATGTCATAGCCATGTTAATCATCCGATGTTGGCTTTCTGCATAATTAAGTAAAATCCTATGCAGCAATATTATTTTCTTTTCTTAAACCGCGGGAAAATTATCACAGATGAACATAGATGGTAAAAGGTCTATTCTCGTGAATATGTCACGTAATTAATGGGGACAAATACTGGTTTATCGCCGCCTTCTCGTATAGAGGCATTTAAAATAACCTCTCTACTCAAGGAGCCTCAACGACTACACCTCTTGATGTTTGAGCTCGGCATAGTTGGCGTTCTTTCTTGTGACCATGGTGGGTGCATTAATACTATTCCAAACGCCATGATAAAAGCGAGTGTATAGCCACTCCGTTATGACACATAAGGACAGGTAGGCCCAAGGTCGGTACTTTTTCTTGCTATATGCATGTTCTGCTGTGGCATATGTTGGATTGATCAAGGTGATACCGCCTAAACTACGTGCATTGCTCCTAAATCTATGGATTTTATCGATGGTGATTTCGTGGCCAAGTACCCATTCAGATAAATTTAGGCAAAGGCTGATATCTGGATGTTTCGCAACGATCTCACGGGTTCGCTGTAACGAATGTGTAAGTGTATTACGTCTAGTTTCCAAGCAAATACGTCTATCCTTTCTCTGCGCTTCCAAGTAGGTATTCATTACCTTATCTTGGCCCTCTTTTTCGACCAACCCGTCTCCTAGAGCAACACGAATAAACATTGCGTCCTTTAGGTTCTCCGTTGCTAAGCTTTGAAAATCAGCGATATCGGATATCTCAAACAGCGGATAAATCTTAGTTCCGTTCAAATCAGTACAGCCTTCCCGTGGAGTAAAAGGTACTATCGAATCAGTACAGCCTTCCCGTGGAGTAAAAGGTACTATCGAATCAGTGTTGAAACATTCCTTTGCAAAAGATTGCAATTCCAAGCATTGATTATACCTATTGGAATTTTCGACATGTCCAGTCTCTGTACGATCAACCTCCGCATAGCCGGTGAAGCGTGGAAGCAGCTCAGGAGTCACGATGAGAACATCGCCAGCACTTGCGTTGTTTCGAAATAATTGAAATGTAGTTTGAAGTAAAAAACGGTATAGATTTACTTCTACGGTCTTAGCGCTGCTTAGCTGGATGTGCTCACTGTTGGAAAGCCGAAGATGTATGTAGCAAACCCGCTCAAGTATTGGCATTATATGCTGCAGCGTCTTGTCATTAAACGTTTCGCACCAACGATAAGCTGTTATGTAATGAGAAAAATCAGCGTTAAAACGTAATCCTGGATATGCCTTTATCATTTCTAACACGGCCGAAATATTTTGGGTTACTGTACCGCGGTGTAGTTCAAGATAAAGAGGGATTTCTACTTCTTCACTAACTTCCAAAATATGCTTGGCAATATCGAGTGCTTCTTCCCGTGTTTCATCGCCAGTACCGATCATTATGGTGCCGCATAAATACCCTTTCTTCTTCCATTTTTTAGCTTTGGTTAGTAGCTGCGCAGGTTTGAGTATTCCAGCGGCACTCAATTGCAAACCTACTTTTTTACATTTTTTACCGGAAGGCGTCAGCATTACATGGCTTTGTACTCCGCTAAAACCGTCCTTTTTAAGCGTCGCGTATTGTCTTTGGCTCATTCCAAAAAATGTCATGTGAGGTGATCCCACAGGTCTACGTAACCCTGTTAGCGAAAATAAATTCACATGATGAATTAGAGTTGGCGTTGTTAGACTACTATCCCGTACATAAGGAATGGTATGCATAGATTGGCACCTTAGGTGGTAATAACAAGATACGATTGTTCTAATGATTCTCTTCTTACTACTGCTGTAAATCTATCAACAGTAACCATCTTGACCTCTCATAACGTACACTGTACCTATAAATATACAGCGTACGTTATGAGAGGTCAAAGCTATTTTCTATTCGCTCCGCCGCAAACGCTATTCTATGGTTTATTCGCTACTTGAGGTGCACCTGATCTCGACCGGGTGATATCCATTTTTTCAACATCACCTCAAGTACGCCTTGTTCAATCGGCTTACTAAGATAATCACTCATCCCTGCATCCAAACACTTCTCTCGATCATCGGCATCTGGCAATCCATAAGAATTAGTCCAAAGGGACTCCTTTCCTCCGCCATCAACAGAGCTTTGACAGCATCCTTGCCATTTCCCGCAATCATCACCGTGAAACCCGCTTCCTCCACCAGACTTTCACTACCTCAAGGGCATCACCTTTTCTGAATGATACCGCCAAGTAGGCACCCACCACTACCACTACCAATGATGCAACCTCATAGTAGTTAGCCTTTTAATGACTGCATGCTGACAATCTGCTCCAAGAGCATTTTATCCGATATTGGTTTCATTAGATGGTGGTTCATGCCGTATCCCTTAGCCTTTTCTAAAAAATCACCATAAGAATGCGCTGTCAATGCAACGATGTCTGTCGGCTGAAGTCCCGTCGTAACCTCATAATCTCTGATCGCGCTACTGGCTTGAAATCCATCCATAACAGGCATCTCGCAGTCCATCAAAATGCCAGAGTAATCCTGATGTCGGGCTTTATAAGCATCCACTGCGGCTTGGCCATCATTCACAAATTCTGCGGCTATATTATGTTTCTTTAACATGCCCTTTAGAACCATTAGGTTCACGGGATTGTCCTCTGCAACAAGAAGTTTTACGGAGGTGAAATCATAGAGATCATCGCCAATAGTTTTATCGCCCGTACAATCTGAGCCATCTGATTCAGAAGTGTTAGGCTTTGCCAACTTCACAGAAAACCAAAACGTAGCTCCTTGTCCTAACTTGCTATCGACACCGATATCCCCTGCCATTAATTCAACAAGATCCTTGCAGATAGCCAATCCAAGACCTGTACCTCCAAAACGACGTGTTGTTGAGCTATCGGCTTGTTTAAACGGTTGAAAAAGATTTTGTATTTGCTTAGGTGTTAGCCCTATCCCTTCATCAATAACATTGAATTTTAACGTAATACTGCCGGACTCATCATGAATGCATTCGACGTTAACGGTTACACTACCCACCACGGTAAACTTATTGGCATTACCGATTAAGTTTAGTAGCACCTGTCTTAACCTAACCGGGTCTCCCACTAAACTACGAGGAATAGAGTCATCAACAAACACATTAAATTGAACCTTTGTTTTGTCTGCTCTTACCTCTACTATATCAACAGATTCCTGTACAAGATTTGGGAGATCAAACGGGATGGACTCAAGCACCAGGTTCCCGGAATCCATTTTTGAGAAATCAAGAATGTCGTTAACGATGGTGAGCAATGAGGTTCCAGAATTATAGATAGTATCTACATATTTTCGCTGTTTTTCAGTTATTGATGTTTCTTTTAATAGCTCTGCTATTCCGAGAACACCTCCGATTGGCGTTCTAATTTCATGACTCATCTTTGCGAAAAACTCACCCCTGGCTTTTACTTCTGCCTCCACCTCAAGGCGTTCCTTAGAAGACTCCATTAGCGCTTGCAGTGCTGCCAAACGTTCTATTCGGCTGCGATTAATCCGTGCAGCAAGCGCAATGGATAACACTAGCATCTCTATTGCCATCCCAACTATTTGAACATTTTCAGTAAAACTATTTCTTGGTAATAGACCTAATAACATCAAGGTATAAGCACAGGTTCCAAACAGCAATAAACTCCAAGCAACCAAAAAGTATTTTGCGATACTGCTTCCTTTAGACCATTCAAACAACGCAATAAAAAACACAATGAAACATGCCATTAAACCAAGGGGTTGCTCAATAGTTACAATGATAAATTCAGGAAGTGCCAACGCGCCAATACTTAATAAGGAATACACAACAACACTAAATATCACCAACTTATGCGCAAAAATATTCCTCTTTTTTAGATTGAGAAAATGATCAACAAACAATGAGCCGAATAGAAAACCAAGGGCAACACTTAAAGCAAGACCTATATCCTGAATTAGCGTAATGCCCCCCCAAAGATACTGAGAACCAAACCCTGAGATATTTGCGGCATAAAACATCACAGAGAGTAGATACAAAACATAGTAAGCATAACTCTTATCACGGGTAAAAATGCTAATAAACCCGTTATATAGAGCCATGATTAACAAACCACCAAAAAACAGTCCGTACCCTGCCTGGTTTCGTTGTTCATTGACGTTTTGAATATCTGATCTAGAGATACGAATAGGTAATATAACTGAACTTGATGTCCTTACTCGCAACAGAAATGTTAAGTTTTGATTAGGATCTAGGTCAAAATCAAACTGGTGTAAACGACCCGTATTAGCATTGAGGAGGTTTGCAGATTTATCACCAATATCAACCTTTTGGATAACGTTCCCGTTGGTACCCATAATGTACCAATCCATTCGATCAATGAATGGCCAATTAATATCGACAACCCATTGCTGTGATTGGGAAAGCTGGCTTTTGAGTTGGAATGTAAACCAATAGGTAGACTTATCGTACAAAAAGTTAATATTGGAGCCCTGGATTGCTTTCCATTTCGCTACTATTTCGGGTCGAACCGCAGGGGTAAAGCTCTCGATAGAGTATAAGTGCTCAGGGTCGCGAATGTATTGAATCCCCTGGACATCAGAGATCACCGTTGTTTCGTCAAAGATGACGTTATTTGCATTCGCTGCAAATGGGGACACCAGACACAATGCTAAAAAGAACACTAATCTCAAGATAATAGATTTTCCAGTTGATCTAATCTTTAGCCAGTATAGGTCAGCTGCTAGTCACTGGGTAGTTTATAGCGCACTGAGTTGATAGGTCACTACTGATAAACGGCATTAACCAAGCCGGACAATTACCGAAGCAGCACCCTAAAGGGTCATTGTTTGACCATCCAAAGAATTGTTACACTGTACCTGTAATACTTCTGTACTTAATAACAATTGTAGCGAGGCAAGGTCGAGCGTGCATATGATGAAAAACCCAACATTTATTAAGGGATTGTTTTTCCAGTTAATGGCAGTGCTACCACTGTTTTCTGCCTTCGCTGTCAGTGTTGCCGCAATAGACGTTGCTGCCACCGAAACTGAGGCATTGGTTTCCCCTTTACCTGTATCTGATCAAGTAACCGCCTCGACCAGTGCGCTACGTGATGTCATTGTGGTGGGTAATAACTGGGATGGTACTATTGATGTTTATGACCCGCTAACGTTCAAATCCATCAAAAGACTCAATGCGGTGCCGGACAAAGAAGAGCGCATCGCTGAAATGAATTCGGGTATCGTTCGCTGGTTCTCTTCCCGTTTTATACGACAGGTAATTGGTGAAGGTCATGATCAGATGGTGGATGATATGTTTCCATCCAATGATGGGCGTTATCTTTATATCTCCCGCCCCAGCTTTGCTGATGTTATTGCGCTGGATGTAAGTACCGGTGACATTGCTTGGCGTACCCCCGTTGAAGGTTCCCGTTCTGATCACGCCGCTATTTCACCAGATGGAAAAACGTTCTTAGTATCTGCATCGACAGCTCGTAAAGTACATGCTATCGATACAGCAACGGGAAAGATTATCGGTGAATTTGAATCCGGTGATCAACCTCATGAAAACACTTACTCGCGTGATGGAAAACGTATTTTTCATGCCAGTATAGGCAAGGTATATGTACCAACAACAAGTTCTTGGTTAGACTGGATCAAGGGAGATCGTTTTTTCCAAACAGTGGATGCTAAAACGTTGAAAGTAATTCAGCGTGTGGATATTGGTGAAAAATTGGAAGCCTTTGGTTTCCCATGGATTGATAAAGCAGTGCGTCCAATGGCGGTCGCTCCAGACGGCCGTTTTGTGTATATGCAGGTGTCCTTTTTCCACGGGTTCTTTGAATATGATACACAGCTGGAAAAAATCACCCGTAAAATTGAGCTCCCAATCCCCCCAGAGATACAGGCAATGGATTACGCGGACTATCAGTTAAATTCTGCTCACCATGGTTTGGCGATTAATCATCAGGGGACACAGCTGTGTGTCGCTGCAACGATGTCCGGTTACGCGGCTATCGTTGATCGGGAAACTTTTGAGTACACAACTATTCCATTATCAGAGAAGCCTTTGGGAGCAAAACCCTATTGGGCGACAGAAAGTGCGGATGGGCAATATTGTTATGTGTCGGTGAGTGAGCAGGATCGCGTGTCAGTGATTTCTTTTGCCGAGAAAAAGGAGATTGCCAGTTTCCCAGTGGGAGATCACCCTCAACGCATTCGAACGGGTAAGTTAATGATGCCCGATAACCCTACAGAGCACTGATCTTTGGCAGAGGGCTGGTATTTCTTAACTAGCCCCCTCATTCAGGGGGTGCATTAGAACATTGTTACCGTGCTAGCATCCATTTTGCAGTTACCTACATACGTGACCAATATAAAAATGGATTTCTAACAATGAAAATAACCGACTTATCAGTACTTGTCCTTTTTTCCAGTGCATTACTGGGCTGTGGCGGTGCCACACCAACAACACCTATCTGGGAAATGTCTATTACAGAAGATGCCTCCGCAATACAATCCCTCCTTGAAACAGGAGACTCCTTAATCACTCGTTTTTCAAGTAACTCTGCTGGCGTAGCCACATCTGAAACATATAACTGGGATGGCGCGCTAATCTCAGAACGTGAGCATTCAGATTTAGGCCCTAATGCCAAGCTAATACAGCACTCACAAAACGATTTATATTCGCTGTCTTTAAACGGTAACCAGAGTGATATTGTTACTAAATTATCTGCAACTTTTGAAGTGCAATGGCAAATTAACACAGCAACGACGTCAAATGATGATGATTACCGCCAGTTCGCTATCGATATTAATGGGCAATATATAGCAATAAGTGGTGCTCGAGAGGTATTAGCGGCAAGTGGAACCGAGGCAACCGAGGAAGAATTTGTCTTATTAGTTTCTGCAACGACAGGAGAGATAATTAGCGATTTTTCTATTTATGAATATCTCGATGTGAAAAACATCGCTGTTACAAAGCAAGGGACCATACATGTGGGAACCACCCATAACAATCTTGAAGGCGATGTCTTGCTTTCAATCTACAAAGATTACGAAACTCCCGGATATTTTGGTCTGTCCGTCAATATCGATATGTTAGCGACAATGGATGAAGACCCTATACTAACGTATAGAAGAGAGATACAAGGTATTTTCAACAGCTATATTTTTCGTTTCTCTATCAACAACAACGCTCAATGGCAAAATAACCTAGGTATCTCATTTTTACCGAACGGGATTAATGTAACGGAGAATGCTATTAACCTTTTTGGCGAGCATTATTTTTCAGGGGCAACGCTAATCAATTTAGACGCTGAAGGTAATACTAATTGGAAATACCACTCTGGCAATAAAAATGGCCTTGCAAAGGTATCACTTCAGTCTCTGTCCAATGGTAGTAAACAGCTTTCATTTATTACGGAAAGCATTTCCATAATAAATGAGGGTCCCTATTTGACTCGTAACACAACAAAACTTAATCACCATATTATTGATGCAAATGGTGAGGCCACCCAAAAAATCACTCAGGAGTCCTATATAGAAAAACGAGGTCTGTGGGGAACCCGTCCAGAAGTTGTTCAAGCAGGAATCATTCATAGCTGGGGTGGGTTAATTAATGAAGATATGAAATTTGTCTTACTCAGTGATATAGAGGGCGAAGAACAGGAGCATGAAACGAAGCTAGCCCTTTACTAGTCACCCTATAAAGCCGCCAAACCGAGCCGCAAGGCTTCTATGGTGGCTTCGGCTCTTGTATTAATTTTGAGTTTACGGTAAATATCTTTTGTATAACCACCAACGGTATGCGGGCTAATACCCAGCAATCGAGCTACCTCGTTTCGATTTATCCCCTTCGCAATAAGCGCTAACACTTCCTTTTCTCTTTCTGTGAGAACATCAACTTCCACCCTTTCATTATTTTGATGGCTGATATGTCTCAATATTCGTCTTGCCACTGACGGTGAAAATGGAACATTGCCGTACTCTAATCCCTTAAAGAGTACCAACAATTGCTCCTCTGGCTGGTCTTTTAACAGATACCCTTGAGCGCCCGCTCTCAATGCTGAAAAAAGGTGTTTGTCATCATCAAAGATTGTTGCAACAACAGAGACTGTCTCCAATGAGGTTTGTTGGATTTTCTTTAAAATTTCGATACCACTGCCGTCTGGCAAACTTAGATCGATAATAGCAAGATCAAACGTACAACTATCCAAGGCACTCATCGCCTTACCCACAGTGGAGACTGCCGTTACCATTGCACCGTCAAAAGCGGTGTTAAGCACGCCCTCTAGCCAGGATCGAGTTTCATCCAAGTCTTCTACCAATATAATGTGCTTCACAACGCTCCCTCCAGTGGAAAGGATATACGCATGCAAATAAGCCACGCGCCTTTATCTTTTTCATTCAATAAACGAGTGAAGTTCACCTCTCCACCTAACTCTGTAACCCGTTTACGAATATTGTGAATACCTTTACCAAACTCCCATATTTCAGGGTCTGAAACAGTGCCATCATTCACCACGGTAACAATAAATTCTTTACCTATGGTAAGAAACGTAAATGTTATTACATTTGGAAAAGCATGTTTCAGCGCATTAGTCGTTGATTCTTGCAACACTCTTGATAAATTCATCACTTGCCGTGGCGTTAATATGCATTTGTTTGTAATACGTACATCCCACTCCAACGCTGTTTGAGTGACAGCGATGCGTTCCCTTATTTCTATAAACAACTCATCCAATAGATCAAGGGCATACTGCTGACTTTTTCGATCCATCACATAGATACTTTCTCTCAATGCTTTCATTGCTGCCCTGGCCAAATCAGCATCTTTACCTTTTAACCGGTGTGTTAAGGTTAACAACTTTCCTCCTACATCATCGTGTAAATCTCGCATAATTCGTTCACGCTCAACCTCTTCCACTTGAGCTTTTTTTTGAATTAGCTCTGAAGATTTACGAACTAAAGAATACATAACCTGTGTTAAATCTCTATCAGACCGGTTAAACAACTTGCTGCCTCGATTTACTCCGTTAATTTGGAGCGTAGCATCCCCTTTTACCGTAGGGACATGTAATAACATTCCGGAGTTTTCAATCGCTACTACGCCATTAAAAACACTACTAAATTCACTGCCTCCATCTCCGTTTGCATCAGTCGGTTTATGTTTTATCGCAAGAGGTTTATAGGTATCTATTAACAAATCCACCCACTGCTCTTCTATATCCTTATCGGTAAAAAGCATATCCAGCAATCGACTAAATTTATTTTCCACATCAAAATTTGATCGTAAATAGTGATTCACTATCCACTGTCTAATTGGAAAATATACCCATGCGCCAAAAACGATGGTAAAAATCAACGCCGTAGCGTCATGAAGCCCTAAGATAAAAATCATTGCAATATCACATGTGATAAAAATAATACCACCAACAAACCACAACCATATTTTGAACCAACTATTGTCAATACCAAACAGCTCGGTTTTTGCTATCCCGATAGACATACCAATAAAAACAAAAATCGCAGAAAAAGACATAAAGTATACGGGAACCAGCGTTCTTCCCAGAAAATATGATGGAATAACAATAAACCCCATAAAAGCCAACCCTGATGCCATCACACCAAAAAATAGAGAATATAGCCGTTTTTTATCTGCCAAATCCAAAGTTGATCCATTCCATTGCAACATTGCCAAGAAAAAGAAAACCATATAGAAAAAGACAAAATACCCGAAAACAATGTCTGCAGTCATATCAACGATGCCGACATAAGAATTCAACCACAGCCCTAACACCCATAAAAGTAGAAAAGGTAATATATTAAATTCCCGCAGTTTTTTAGGGTAATACCAAATAAGAGCCAAAGCGGTGTGTATGAAAACAAGAAAAGATAACTGAGAAATTGGACCAAGCACCTGATATAAAACAGGGTCTATCGCAACCCCTCGAGATATATGCAGCGATAATATTGAACAATGAATAAAGTAAAAAATCCCCCCGACACCAAAAACTCGTAAAACAACATCACCTCTTTTTATGCTCCATGCACATACGGCTATCAACATCGCCAACCCTCCCATAAAAAATGTAGCCCAAAAACGCCAAGGGGAGTCCGAAAATGTCCTGACGGTGGTCGCTGTTGTTGATACCCTTTTACCATCCAAGGTAACCAAGGTAATTTCCTTAGCAAACAACATACTGAAAATCTTGCTTTGATGCTGTAGAAATAGCTCACTATCTCCCATATTTTCAAACTGGCCGGGATCAACAGGAACGCCCTTTTCTTTGAAAACAATGGTCTCAAATCCATCACTGATCGTCGTTAGAACATCACCTTGCTGCACTTTTCCTTGCAGTGGTGAAGATGGATAAACATTTACCACAAACAAACCGTTTTTATTAGAGAAATGGTCTATATCCAAGCCTAACCATGGCGTTCCAGAAACAAGTGCAATCTGACAAATTAGCCACACCAAAACAAAAAAACTACTGAGGAGCAACACCCTAACCGGCGCAATTCTTGGCAACCACATATTCTACCTACGTAAGCGTGCTCCTAACCCAAAGCACTATCCATTATTTATTACTACCCCCACAAATGGGGGGTACTCTGCATCAAAGTAGATTGCTATTGTCCCGCCTATTCCAATCACTACACTCTGATCAATTAATCAACAAAAAAAGAACAACACTATTAACATTGGATTATTGCATCATGCATATTGTAAAACCAGTCATCATCAGAAGGTCTCTCGTCATCTTTGTTGCATTATATGCAGCATTGTTAGCATTTCACGTTGATGCACAAGACATACTAATCAACGCCCCGTATGGCGAAACTACATCCCTCACCATTACCGCTAACACCCTTAACATCAATACCGGGAACAGTGCAGGTTTTAAAGCCTGCATTAACGGCACTTGTTCTTTAAAGTTTTATACGTTCAAAACGGCTAATCGAGTATTATCAAATGAAAACTACACGGCGAATGAAGCGTCTATATCATACGCGCCATCTAATGCAACAATCACCGGGGATACCCTCAGCGTTCCTTATGAGGCTTGCACCGTAAACCAAACAGATTTTTGTAATACTCACTACACTGGCAATATCATATTTACCATCACCAATGCCCCCAACCTTAATTTCGCATCAAGAAACAGTGCAGACTCGACCTTTGAACTTGAAATTTGCCAGGGCAATGACCAACCCAGTTACTGTGATGACTTTGACAATTTATCCATTGATGAAAAGCAAAAAGCGCTCGAATCAATTAATCCTGAAGAGGTTTCCGCTGGTTATACAGAGACACTAAGTTTAGCCAATGAACAATCGGGGAACATGTCTCAGCGTTTTAGCGAATTACGTTCAGGCACTAATGGGATGAGTGTTGCAGGACTAACGTACACCTTGGATGGGGAGTCACTCTCTGGGCAATGGTTACACGCGATTGCTGATAGCATTGGAGGAGGAGCTAGCGCCGATGACGTTTCATTGATAAGTAACTGGGGAGCTTTTATTAATGGATCAATTACACGAGGGGAGTATGACGGCTCCAACTTAGAGCGCCGTTACGATAATAGCGGTAATTCAATAACCGCCGGCGTCGACTATCGATTCAACCGAGGGCTTATTGGCGGTATTGCTTACGGCGTAAGCCAAAGCTCTCTGGAGTTTGAAGGAAATAACGATGCTGTCGATAGCGATATGTCAAACATTCTGCTGTATGCAACGTGGTTCAAAAATACTTTCAGCGTTGATGTCGTCATCGGTACGATTAAGGGAGATATTAAAACATCTCGAGAAATCACGCTTACAAACACAATTGCTATTGGTAATGCAGATACTAAGCAAGACCTGTGGAGTATTGCTGGAAGCTACGAGTTTTCGAACGGAGCGTTAACCTACGGTCCATATTCACGATACGATCAAGTAAAAGGGCATATCGACGCTTATCATGAAACAAACGGAGGCGGATTAGAGGTAGGTTTTGAAAAACAGAAAATACGTTCTCAAGTGCTCACCATTGGCGGTCACCTTTCCTATGTTTACAACACCTCATGGGTGGTTGCTATACCGTATAGCCGCGTAGAGTGGAAAAGAGAATATGAAGATAGGGGAAGCACCGTTAACGGGCATTTTGTTTCGACAACTAATAATGAAGAATTTGAAATAAATGTTGATGGTTTAGATGCCCGTTGGTTCCAGGCAGCAATAGGCATATCGTTCACTTTCCCCCATGGATTTTCCACTTATGTCGATTACGATCACATGCTTGAGTATAACCGAACAAGACAAAAATCCTTTTCTTATGGCGGCCGCTGGGAAATGCCATTTTAATATCACATAAACTCTAATTTTCTCCCTATCTCCCTTTTGGGGGATAGAAAAATGCACAAGAACTGTCACACTCTTTGCTAACAATTATGGTCAACAAAATGGACACTTTTTCAATGCAGATTAAGCTACCCCCAACTAAACCCTATATTTTTCTTCTTATTTTCTCCGTAATGCTACTCTCCGGTTGTGGTGGTACATCCATAGATTCAACATCACCAGAGACGGGCTCCACACTCCTAGGTAACACGTCTGAAGAACTACAATTCTCCGTTACCGGGCCGACCTCTTTACCCCTTTCTTATCGCTACAATTGGATCGTTGATGTATACGACACATCAAATAACCGGACACGAAACACTTTTGAAAATAGCGGGAAAACCTACGGTTACGTAGCCCCTACCTTTGATGATTCAGCCTTGTACGTAGAAATAACCTGTGTATTGCAAAAATATAACAACGCAAACATTCTCAATAGTTACTGGGAAACCGTGGACTCTCGTATATGGGAGATAAAACAACGACAACAACACCTTCCGCCGACCTGGGCAGGAAATATGTTTATCCGTAACAGCAATGATTTGGCTGACTTAGAAGGAATGACTGCGATCGAAGGCACCCTAATAATTGACAGCATTAGCTTCGATACGTCTTATTTTCTTTCAAATATTACTGAAATAGGCGGTGGAGTGGTGATTTCTGACAACGCTAATTTGAACACTACGGCTGATTTTGGATTGGGTAACCTTCAGTCTATTGGCGGCGCTTTAATAGTGCTCACCAATGAAAATCTGGCCTCGTTATCGGAGTTCATTAACCTTCAGTCCCTTGGTGGAAATTTAATAATTAGCCATAACAATGCGCTAACCTCACTCGCTGGGCTAGAAAACATTCAGTCCATTGAAGGAGGCATTAGTCTAACCAATAATGACGGTTTAACCTCTATACAAGAACTAACAAACATTAACAACATTGATAACTTAACAATAAAAAACAGTATTGGTTTAACCTCACTATTAGGTTTAAACAACCTTCAAACTATTGCCGGTGACTTAACATTGCACGACATTGATAAAGTCACCTCACTGGATGTATTGTCAAACCTTCAGTCCCTTGGCGGTAGCGTATCAATACGATTCAATGACTCCCTCACATCGTTATCAGGGCTGGATAACATCCGATCTATTGCAGGTGACCTGTTTGTAATCGGAAACCACGGTCTAAGCTCAGTATCAAGCCTCGCAAATATTGAATCTATTAACGGCCACTTATTGGTACACAGTAACAGAGAGTTACTTTCGTTATCGGGGCTAGAAAACATCCATACCATTGGTGGAAATTTATCACTAATGTCGAACTATAGCCTAACGACATTATCAGGCTTAGAAAGTCTACAGTTCCTTGGTGGGGATTTAGTGATCCGATCCAATACGGCGCTAACTTCACTAGCGGGGCTCGACAACTTACACTCTCTTAGTAATGATTTAACGGTTTTCGGGAACAATGGCCTCATCACGTTAGAGGGATTAGAAACTTTTCAATCGATAGGTGGCGATATATCAATTTGGTTCAACGAAAACTTAACCTCACTTTTGGGATTAGGGAACCTACAAAACGTAGACGGCTACCTAGCAATAACGTCTAGCGACCTCTTAGATTCGTTAGAAGGGTTAGAAAACCTGCAGTTCATCGGTTCTGGTTTACAGGTGAGTGATAACGATATTCTAACGTCGTTATCTGGGTTAGATAACCTTCAGGCCATTGACGGTAATTTGTCGGTATTCTCTAACAACAGTTTAATCACGCTGTCGGGTTTAGAAAAACTCCAGACGGTTAGCGGTGATTTAAGTGTTCGTTACAATGACGTACTCACAACGTTATCTGGACTAGAAAGCTTAACGCTAATCGGTACTGATTTTAATGTATCCAGTAATACAACGCTGTGTAATTCTATGGCGAACTCCCTTTTGGATCAGGTTCAAAATGCTCAGGGAGTCGGT
This sequence comes from uncultured Gammaproteobacteria bacterium, assembly GCA_913063495.1. Lineage (GTDB taxonomy): Bacteria > Pseudomonadota > Gammaproteobacteria > Pseudomonadales > Ketobacteraceae > 42-54-T18. The sequence continues at coordinate 15,284 of CAJXXT010000038.1, forward strand.
GGCGAGGTTAATATTAACAATCATGAATGTTAGATATTCATGATTGTTAAATACTCAAGCCAGTATTAAAGATAAACATTTTTAGCACATGACCATCGGCTTACAGCCTTCAGCAATAAAACAAAAACTGTAAGCCGATACATTAAATCCCGTCTATAGCCAGACACGCATCAAAACCTAGAGACTCTGATGAATCACTTTGTCTTGAACATCAAACCAGTGCTGCGCGGCGCCTTCATAAGCATTTTCGATGATCGCACGCTTGATTTTTAACGTGGGTGTTAAAAATCCATTTTCTATGGACCAGACATCTCGAACAAAGACAATAAACGCCAACCGTTCATGGGCTGCTAGGTTTTGATTGAGGTCAACCAAGAGGCTATCCGTATGCTTATCGAACGTATCTTTCTTAGCAGAGTCACTTAACATCTCCCCGCACTCTTCGCTAAGCACAATCACAGCAAATGGTTGAGGAAAACCTGACCCCATCACACAAACTGACTCATTCCCAGGAATCGCGCCTAATCGTTGCTCAATAGGTACTGGCGCAACGTATTTTCCTTTGCTGGTCTTAAAAATATCTTTAACACGACCGGTAATTTTTAAACGGCCTAGTTCATCTATCTCTCCGCAGTCTCCCGTTTTAAAGAAACCATCCTCTGTCATTTCTAAGCGCATTTTTTCCGGCGCTTTGAAATACCCCATCATCTGCCCTGGGCTTTTTACTTCTAGCTCTCCGCTTGGCGATATTCGAGCTTCAACCCCGCTAGCAGGGCTTCCAACGTACCCCACCCGAACCTGACCTGGCCTACTGACATGAGAGGTTGCAAAGTTTTCAGACATACCATAGCAATCTAACAACTCTAACCCCAACGAACAGTACCAATTGACAATAGTTTCAGGAATAGGTGCCGAGCCAGTGATCCCGATACGTGCTGCCTGCAAACCTAATTGCGTCAATATTTTCTGGCGAAGCTGCGCTGACTCTGGCGTATCCTCCGTTAACATCCTGGACTGTTCTAACGTTAACGTTTGCTCAATCGAGGTATAGAATTTCAGCCATAGGCGAGGTACTGAAAAGAAAACCGTCGGTTGTGCTCGTTGCAGATCCTTGACAAAAGTCGCCTGGTTATCTGAAAAGTAAACACTGAAACCATAGTATAACGATGCGGTTTCAACGATCGCTCGTTCAGCAGCATGGGCTAGCGGCAGATAAGACAACATGCGGTCATCTTTCGACATGCTCATCAGATCCAAAAAGCCATCGCAGACCGCAAACATACTCCGACTACTATGCATCACTCCTTTTGGCTTTCCTGTACTACCAGAAGTATAAATAATCGTGGCAAGGCCTTCTGCAGTAGGCATAAGATCTGATTTTCTCGGTTGATAACTTCTGACTAGTACCTCCCATGATTCCGCAATCTCATCTATTGGTGATAGTGGCAGCATAACTCTCGGTAAATCGACAGGTAGAGCCTGTTGATACGCAGACCAAGCAGCATCATCCACATCTAGCTTTCCAACAAAAAGTAAACGCGATTCACTGTGGTCAAGAATATAATTGGCACTGTCACTATCCAACGACGGGTATAGCGGCACTGACACATGACCTGCCAGCATAATGGCCAAATCAGCCATTATCCAATGAGCACTGTTTTTCCCCAATATTGCTATCTGACTGTTTGCAGGAAAGTCACATGATTGGAGATACGAAGCTATTTTTTTTACCTGCCTGGCAACTGCCTTCCAGGTAAAACTTTCCACGTCACCATTCGGCAAGGGCTGCACCAAATACACATCATCTGGCCGCTCGGCTTCCCATTTTAATAACTGTCCTACCAATGTCGTTGCCAATGTATCACTCATCCTTTACGCCTTATTTTTAGTAGCATTCTCTTTGCCGCCCAATCTAGGCGGCCTTTTGTTCTTTTTCATTTCCAACATTTATCTTATCTAACTCTGCTCGCCATTCTCTGATAAGGTGACTATTGTCATCATCCCATGGGTGAAAATTTGGCTCAAAGTATTCCAGTAGGAAAGGTAATGATTTAATCAAATATCCAGAATTTTTCCCAAAACCAAACATCCACCAAAGCCCTTTGGCAGTATCACGAACCGTCATGTTTTTTCTGTCAATCCACATTGACGTTGCCATTCCATAAACCGTTAAATACCCAAGCAATGCACTCGCTAATGCAAATCCGTAAACACGACTTAGATATTCCCCATCAGTAGCATCAAACAAGTCATACGTTACCGCTTTATGTTCGATTTCTTCAATGGCATGCCAAACAAAAAGCGGACGAATTGTCGGATGTACATTTTCAATAACATCTGGATTACTCAGAACTAAGTTACCAAAATAAGCGGTGTAATGCTCCGCTGCTGCAGTTAACGCCATCTGATCTTTCTTTCGTATTTTTTTAAAAAATGGCATTACGCGATCAATCATATCTTCCACTTTTTCTACGGGAAACCCCCTAGATTGCATGAAATCGTTAATCACTTTATGTTCTCGCGAGTGATGAGCCTCTTGACCAATAAACCCACCGCAGTCTTTATAGAGTGCTTTATGATCTTTTACTTGATCTCGAAACAGACGCACAGAATCAATCATATATTGTTCACCGCCTGGGAAAGTAGCAGAGAACGAAGAAAAGAACTGTGTCAGAAACGGGCTGTCGTAAAACCAATAGTTTGGCGTACTCTCATCTGCCGAAATATTAAGTGCTTTCGGAATAATATTTACCGATGCAGGGCGTAGTTTTTTTGCAACCCAGCCGAGGGTTTTCGTTGTAGACATATTCATATTTATTACCTGGATGTTATATAAGAGTCGAAAAAATGGTTTTCTATGGATGCTTAGCGTCTTTTTGCTTATTCATTACTATTTTTAGGTGCAAGTAATGCCACACCTAAACTCGCATCCTGCAACGATCCTTCCTTCGCTTCTTTATAAGAAATCCCCATTCCCTGTTTTACATTATTGCTACGAGCCATACGCCACTCAAGCACTGGTTGCGCGAACCCTCTAAGCATAAGAGCTGCCGCAATCCAACCGGGCGCCCAGATTCTATTTGAGCGTCGTCGAATGCCCCGCTCAAGAACATCAATTGCGTCTGATAGCGGCGCGGGCTTTTGTACGAATCCTGGAATGACTTGCATGACTTTTGATAACGCGGGATGCATATGGCCACCCGCAACAAGATCCGTATCAATCGCGCCAAAATATGCACAACCAACACCCACACCCTCTTCTCTTAACTCTATACGTAGGCTATCGGTTAGCGCTTCCACTGCGGCTTTTGAGGCAGCATAGGCTCCCATTAACGGTCCATGGGTTAACGCTGCCATTGATGAGACGGTTAACACATAACCTTTGCTTTTTTTAATATGAGGTAACGTTGCGTGCAAGGTATGCCAAACACCGTATAGATTTACATCTAACGTTCGCTCTATTGCGCTAGAAGGTACCTCTGATAAGGGTGACACGTGATAAATACCGGCATTTGCAATAACAACATCAAGACCACCAAACGCCGCTACCGTTTTTTCTACGGCGGCGTTAATCGCATCTTTGTCACTGACATCCGCTTCAAAAGACAACGCTCTCTCACCGAGTGTATTTGCAATACTGTCCAATTTATCAACTTCTAACCCAACCAAAGAAACCAACGCTCCTTTACTATGCAATCGTGTTGCTATTGCCTCACCAATGCCCCTAGCTGCACCGGTGATTAATACGCGTTTGCCAACAAGGTCCCATCCCTTCATTTTACTTCCCCTACCACTGAATCATGTTTAATATGGAATTTATTTACTTCAAACTTGCGTGTTTTCCACCGATACATAAAACTCCAGTTCGGCCATAGTCCTGCATTACCACCGTTCGCGTGTTGGTAATAACTCTTGCAACCGCCATTAACCCAGGATGTTCGTTCTGCTCTTTCTACGACGTCTTGACTAAATGCGTTCATAACATCTTCTCGCACATTAACGCTCTTTAACGCGTTCTTGCGCATAGACCGAATAGCTTTGGTAATGTAGTCCGCCTGCATTTCGAGAGTAAAAATAGCGGACTGATTACCCGCAAGTGAAAATGGCCCTAGCATCATAAATAAATTGGGAAATCCCGCGAAAGACGTTCCAAGATAAGATTTTGGTCTATCTTCTAATAACGCAGAGAGTGACAGGCCATCATCCCCCGTTAGTTTTTCTGCTATCTGATGCGGTACCCGGAATCCTGTCGCGTAGATAATCACATCGACTTCATGCTCTTGGCCTGCCCCATCCACAATACTGTGTTCACGAATTTCTTGAATTCCATCGGTTACCAAATTAACATTATCTTTTTGTAACGCAGGGAAGTACTTGCTGCTAAATACAGGGCGCTTACAACCAAAACGATAGTCTGGCGTTAGCTTTTCGCGTAACACAGAATCTTTTATCTGGTGATTCAAGTGGTGCCGCGCCACCGCCTCAAAAGCGGTTAAGAAACGTGAATCAACAAATTGAGGTAACCCGACAAGACCTTCATAAGCGGCATACCACATCGAACGAATACTGCGCTGAAAATAGGGTACGTAACGTGACACAGCTTTCTGCGCGATAGATGTTGAGAAGTCTATACGGGGTAACACATGACTTGGCGTTCGCTGAAATACCGTCAAGGTATCAACGCACGACTGAATCTCTGGCAACAACTGAATGGACGTTGCCCCCGTACCAATGATCGCAACTTTTTTCTCTGCGAGATCATAATTTTGATCCCAGTTAAAGGTGTGAAAAGAGTGCCCTTTAAAGGTTTCAGCGCCTGTAAACTTTGGCACTACCGGTTCGCCAAAAGGACCTGTCGCCGTTGTTAATACATCACAGGTAAATTCACCCTGATTTGTTGTGATATGCCACTTATCACTCTGAGTATCCCAGTGGGCTTCTTTTAACTCCGTGTTAAATCGAATATAAGAATATAAATCAAAATCATTGGCGACATTCTTCATATACTCAAAAATCTCTGGCTGAGTACCATGAGTCCGAGACCAGTTCGGGTTGGGCGCAAAGGACAGCGAGTAAAGATTTGACGCCACATCACACGCACAACCAGGATAAGTGTTATCTCGCCAAGTTCCACCAACGTCTTCCGCTCTCTCAAGAAGCGTAAAATCGACGATGCCAGCATCCTTTAACTTTACAGCAAGCGCTAAGCCGCCAAACCCTGTTCCAACAATGACAATCGGCAAATGTCTGATATTGTTATCATTTTTATTCTCAACCATACTCATATCACCTCAAATACAAACCACCTCGACACCTATTGCAAGCCGAGCATTCTGAAGAGATTTAAGAGTAAAGGAGATAAGATGACGGGGTTAACCTACCTGCCGTCAATTGGGAATGACTTGCCGCCAAACTAAAGAATTTTTGTAACCGTTTGGTAACATTTACAAAATTAGACCTTCTGGTCTTTATTCACGCCATTTTACTGGAGTTACGCCCGTCCAACGCAAGAATGCAGCTGAAAAACTGCTGCGCTGCTCGTACCCCAAGTTAAATGCAATTTGCTCAATAGAAAGCTTGGTTGTTTCTAACAACCTAATCGCTTCCTCTTTTCTTACTGTTTGCTTGAGGGCTTTAAAATTGGTTTGCTCTTCTGCCAGCTTACGCTGTAACGTTCGCTCGCTAAGGTTCAACGCTCTCGAGACTTCTTCTACCGAGATTTCCTCAGGCAACCCCGATAAGATGAGGGACTTAATGGCCGCAGAAACCGTTTCGATCGACTGAAGATGCTCTGATGCTTGTTCCTTTATTTTGGCGTGATATTTTGGCGATGCGGATAACACGGGTAACTCTAAAAAACCTACACTGCCCCATAACGCGTCATAGGGTTTATTAAATAATACCTCGCAATGAAAATGCTCACGGTATTTCTCCGCATAATAGGGCTCGGCATGACGAAACCATACGGAATGGGCATCAAACCTCCGCCCTGTTAAGCGCTCCGCCCAAACAGGCAACGCTCCAAGCACAATCTCCGCATAGAAGGGCTTAACAGGAACGGGGGTTTGTTTACCATACCGAATACACAGTACTTTATTGGTAAGTTCGACGCTAAATCCCATTAAGGGGTGTAATAAGGGTAAGTACTGCTGAAAAAGATCAACCGCCTCTTTCACCGTTTTACAGCTAGCGATCAATGGTCCAAATAACGCTAACTGTTGAAAATTAGTGCGTTGAGCAAACCCCATCGTTAACCAAGGTTTTTTGGTGCTTTCCAAAAACCATTCTATTGCGATTTCTAATTCCTCTATTGCAATACTGGCAGTATCATCACTAGACAATATCCGGTGAAGGTCATCAATACCCAAACCGTTATCTAAGGCTAAACCTTCGAGTAGTGTTAGAAGAAATGCGGGAGCCTGAGGCAGTTCAAAGTCTTTACTCACTTGCCCTACCTTCTATTCCACTCAATGCACTCATCAAGCGTAATTCCACTACCGCCAAATATATCTAACGCACTGCCGATTGTCAGATCTACCTTGCCATTCGACAGCAGGTTCACCAACGCTAGGTCATCAATAGAACGAGCTCCTCCCGCATAGGTCACCGGAATAGTCGCAATATCTCCCAGCAACGTTACGAGGTCTTGATCAATACCTGCTTGTAACCCTTCGACGTCAGCAGCATGAATTAAAAACTCTGAACAATGGCCCGCCAGCTCAGCTAGGGTTTGCTGATCGATGTGCGTATTTGTCACCGTCTGCCAACGATCCGTTGCAATATTCCAACCAGATTCTGTACGACGGCAACTTAAATCCAGCACCAAACGCTCGACACCGGTTTCCCGTTTTATTGCTTCCAGACGGTCTGAGGATAGCTGCCCACCTTCAAACAAATAGGAGGTGACAATGATATGAGAGGCTCCCGCTTCCAAAAACTCCGCTGCATTTTCATTATTTACCCCACCACCAAACTGCAAACCTTGAGGCCAGGCGGCTAGCGCGTTTAAAACTTCCTGTTTATTCCCAGGCCCCAACGCAATCACATGCCCTCCCGTTAAAGCACTGTCTCTATAGAGTTCAGCATAATAAGCTGCGTCGTAAAGGCTAACATAATTAGTGTCTGCGCCTTCATCGTTAAGACTGCCACCTACGATCTGTTTTACCTTACCTTGGTGTAAATCAATACAGGGACGAAATTGACTCAAAAGAAACCTCTTGCTTATACCTAGTGTGTTTCGCTGCACGTTGGCCGTACAGAGTGGACTCAATGCGCACATTATAACCCGATAACACAATAAATCAGCAACCGCCTCCTTAGAGGCGGGAAGTTATTACCCAAACGTACAATAAAGCTAGCTTTACTCAGCCATCACTACGACCAAAAGACAATAATCCAGACATTCAGCTGTACACACATCAATCAAAAACACCTACGCTCTACGCTTTTGAAATACCTGCAACCCATTGCTAGCAAGTGTTTGAATAAGCGACCAGTAGACATTCATATTCGGCGCCGGCTTCTTGCCTTTTGCAAGCCGGGCCATCTGTTGCTCATACCAGGTAATCTCCAACATACCCGCCTTATCCAATGCGCTCACGCCCGTTGTTAGTGGCTTTATCAAGTTTTCAACTCTCTCGCCTTTCATAATTCGTAACGGGAGGTCTGGCTGTAATGTTAAGGGTCTAGCAATCCCGACCATATCTACTTCACCGGAAGAGATCGCACGTTCCATCCCCTTAGCAGTCCTAAAGCCACCAGTAACAACAATTGGTGCATCAATCAATTGCTTCATCTTGGCTGCAAATTCAATAAAATAGGCTTCACGCTTTTGAGTGCTTTCTTTTAACACAAAAGCGGGGGATTCATAATTCCCACCGGAAACCTCAAACAAATCCACGCCTAACTTATCCAGAGCAATGATCACCTGTATTGACTCTTCTTCCGTAAAGCCACCGCGTTGAAAATCCGCTGAATTTAATTTAATACCTATAGGGAAACTCGGCCCCACCTCAGCGCGAATCGCTTGATATACCTCTTTCACAAAACGCATACGATTTTCAATGGAGCCTCCCCAATCATCATCACGGCGGTTATGAAGCGGGGACAAAAACTGGTTAACCAAGTAACCATGAGCCCCATGTATCTGCACTCCGGTAAACCCTTCATCCTTTGCTAGGGCTGCGGCATAAGCAAACTTTCCAATAATGCTCTTTATTTCTTGCTCTGTTAGTTCCCTTGGCATATTAAAAAATTTATCTAAACCTTTACCCAATGGAATAGCCGAAGGTGCAACTGGATCTGGATTAATCGCATTGGGCGACTGTTTACCGGGGTGGTTTAGTTGCACCCAACAGTCCGTATTATTTGAGGTTGCCGCTGACGCCCACATGGCTACTTTTGTTGCATCCGTTAGTTCATCAAATACAACATTACGAGGTTCACCCAACGCTGTTCTATCTATCATCACATTACCTGTTATCAACACTCCTGTGCCACCCAGAGCCCACTGTCGATACAACCCAACAAGTCCTTTGCTCACCTGATGATCGGTCGTCCCTAGAACCTCACTCATCGCTGATTTAAAAAACCGATTTTTAACCTCATGACCACAAGGCAACCTCAGCGGTTGCGCTAACAAATTACCCATTATTTACTCCCTCTTTTAACGATAATGCAGATTTTGGTCGACACTGACATGCCAACGTCAAACCATTTTCCAATTCTCCCGGCAAAATCCCCGGCGTTTCACCTGAAATCAATTCGCTAACGCCACCCCTCACTTGCATCATGCAACACCCACACTGGCCAACACCACAGGCATGGGGTATTTTGATACCCGCCTGTGAGGCTGCTTGCAATACTGTTTGATTTTCTGCAACACAAAACTCATGACTAGAACCGTTAGCCAATTCGACATTTACTTTATGCACAGGGCCTTCTGGTACTGGCACAGACTGGCCAAACTCTTCTACCAGCACCCTTTCACTTTCAATTCCCAATTTTTGAAGTGTACCCATTACAATATTTTTCATCACTTCTGGTCCACAAATATAATATTGTCCCTCTAAGATGGCGTCATCCGTAGAAAACATATTCATCAATTTTTCAGCCGTTAAATACCCGGTTTCACCCTCCCAACCTGCATATGCATTTTCAAAGATATTGGTAACACTAAATCTATCGGGGTACTTTTCCAACAACCTATTTACTTGACGTAAAAACATAACATCACTGATAGAGCGATTGGCATAAATCAAATGAACCTTTGTATCAGCACAAGCTTTTGAGCAGGTTCCCAGGGCTGTCTGTGCTATCGAGATAATAGGGGTGATACCGCTGCCACCGGCAATTAACGTAAGAAATTTGGTAGGTTTTACGGTATAGGGATCAAACCTAAAGTCGCCGAATGGCCCTGCCACGGTTAGCTCATCACCTACACATAATTCGTCATTAAGGTAGGTTGAAAGAAGTCCCTTTTCTACCCGTTTTACCCCAATGGTTAATTTCCCTGCACGAGGTGACTCACAGATTGAATAACAACGGGTCACTGACTCTCCATTTAACAACTTCGTTACTGTGACATACTGACCTGCTTTAAAAGGTAAGTTTTTCCCATTCATATGTTGGAAAGTAATGGCGACCGAATCAGCTGTTTCCTGGTGAACCTTTTCCACATGCAACGTGAATTTACCAACACCATCCACACTACTAGGCTCTTGCGCGTAAGGGGACTTTCCAAATCCTGGTAACTTATCTGAAAACAACTCCCCTAAAAGCAATGTGCCTGAAAACAAATGCTCTATGGGTGCGTTCTTAGCTTCTAATTCAGGTCGTACGATAGTAAATACACGTTCATAGTTATACCAAGACACACGAGGGTACAAATGATGAATATGATGATAATTCTGCCCTAGCGTCAGGTATTTTAAACCTGGAAATAAATAGCTACGCGTATTTTGATATCGCCCCTGCTGGCGTGTTGGCGTATGTGGAATCCAATCAAATACCATTCCAAGAATATAACTCGTTAAAAAAGCAGGAATAATACCGATCATGAGTAACTCCACCCCATAACCCGAAGCAATTAACCCAAGACTAATCGTCAGAGTAACACCGTAATAAAACAACGAGCTTTTCTGAGTTTGGGCGATCACTGGATCATCTTTAAATCGAGTATTAGCCAGATAGATATAATTCAGCGCAAGCGTCAGCGCTCGAAAATCAGCTCTTCGCAAATTATTGCCTGACACCCAGTGGTCAGGGTCACGATCAGGGTCATTAGTAAATGCATGGTGATAATCATGTATCTTGGCAAACAAACCAAACGGAATAATAAGAAAAGGTACGGTTACACTCCACCCCATCAACCGCTCCGCAGGTTTCATCCCCCTCACTTCGTGAGCGATATTGCCGTGCCCTGCTTCGTGGGCAACGGTAAACGCTAAATACAGTAGAACAGTTGATAACAAGGTACCTACAGGAAGGCTTATTGTGCCTGTAAAGACCGCTGCAATCATTCCAGCGTAACCTATGACAACACCAACAAAAAGTACGATGGTGCCCCAAGCGACACCTTCTGCGTAATGGGTCCAATCTACAGGTTGTTGACTAACTATCTCGGCTGAAACCTTGGCATTCATCATCTATCTCCAAAAACTGATCGCTTTTATTGTTTTGTGATAGCTAATGTACGGTTTCCAGAAATAAACTCTTATCTTTTTATGCCACCTGCTTACCATTTTATGCCATCATATCAAACACGCTAACACCAAAAGCAAGACAAGCCAGATTGAGCTTTACGATGAATACACCCTATATAAATACAAGTTTCCTAAGTGGATTTAGTGCGCTAGTACTTGCTAAGGGAGGCTCACCCTCAAAACTTTATGAATCTGTTGGGTTAGATAAAGAGATATTTATCGAAGAGAGTTTGTTAATTCCGTTCGATAAATTTATCTACCTCCTGGAAGCCGCGGCCAATCAATTAGACTTTCCAGACATCGCCATGCAGCTGGCACGGCAACAAGACATGATGATCCTCGCCCCCCTGGGCTCCTTGCTTAATCATTGCAACAATGTATTTGAAGCATTAGAAGTTATCATTAAGTACCTCAAGATATTGGTGTCTGGGTACCGAGTAGACATTCAGGTACATCAGGAATATTTAACTATCACGTTTGATGTAGAACTTCCCCACATCCAAGAATCCGTTCAATATCAAGATTACGCAATGGCAAGTGCGGTTGCGATTCTTCAGGGTATGCTCGGGAAATCTCATCCCATCAGAGCCTGTTATTTTTTACGAAGTGAACAAAACCACAAACGAATTTCTGAATACTCTCGATACTACGGTTGCCCCGTTGCCTTTAATTGTCGAACCCTTTCTATGACGGTAGACAGTGCTGTTTTGCATAAAGATATTGGGAAGCTTGTTAGTCAGATAAACGCAAGAATCAATAACGCGTTATCGTCTTATAATGAAAGTATTATTGATCAAGTAACAAAGGTAATCAGTTTTTCACTGGCGAATGGTAGCAGCAACATTAACGATATAGCGACTGCCATGAACTACAGCCAACGTACACTTCAGCGAAAACTAAGTGAGCACAACACCTCATATAGAGCCCTTCTCGATTCCGTTAGATTTAATATGGCAAATCAATACCTAAAAAATACCTATTACCGATTAACCGATATTGCTGCACTGCTGGGTTATAACAACCTAAGTTCATTTAGTCGTAGCTACCACCGCTGGAGCGGAGTTTATCCAACAGAAGTTCGAAAGCGGATATAATTAGCTAAAATTGAAAAACAATGAAACGCACAGCGCAGCAAACAACGTACCCGACAAAATCTTCCAAAACATCAATGGGTCATGATCACGCAAAGAAGTGTTATAACGCTTTTTATATTTTGGATTGGGATGCTGTAACTCATGCAAAAACTCTGACACATCACCATAACGGCGAGCAGGATCATAACGTAACCCTTTTTTTACCGCACCATCGATCCAGATGGGCACTAAGGGATTAAGTTCATCGCATGGAATGTATTTCGTTTTTATATAAGCCTTGGCAGTTCGGCACTCGCTTAGTTTGCCTGCAAAGGGTTCCTCGCCGGTCAGCATTTCATAAACAATAACGGCAAGTGAAAAGATATCTGACTGAGTGGTACTCTTCCCTTCCAATACAACTTCTGGCGCAGAATAACCGGCCGTCCCTAATATTCCATGTCGCTCAAGTGGTGTGGCAATTTCAGCAATGCCGCTGATAAAACAGGATCCAAAATCAATGATTTTTACTTCACCATTTTTATCAACCATAATATTGCAGGGCCTAATATCTTGGTGCAAGGTTTCTCGACGATGCAAGGCCCTTAAACCTTTGACAATCTGTTCAGCCAAATAAATAACATCTCCAACGGCCGGTTTTGGATTCTCTTTTATCCATTGGGTTAAGGTAACACCATCAATAAACTCTGTTAGATAATATAGGAACGACTTGATTTTGTTTGTCTCAACCACCTTGACAACATGAGGGTTATTAATTCGACAACCGATCCAACTTTCTGTGATAAAGCGTTCAATATACGTTGGTTCGTCTTCGAAATTCACAGATGGAGTTTTCATACAATAGCGTTTACCGCTGGTTACATCGCTTACCAAATAAACCTGGCTTCGGTTGCTAGCATGTATTTCCTTTTCAATACGATAGCCGTCCAAGATCATACCTGGGCTTAAATCGGGAGGAAAAGGTAACTCGGTTAACTTCTGACAAACATCCTGCATGCTTTGTATTGGTAGCTGGTCAACTCGCAATACTTGACAACTAAGATTGTCGCCGCTGTTATTGTTGAGTGCTTGCTGAATCAGTGTTTCGCAACACTGTTCGTAATCTTCGTCGGTAGATTTTTGAGCTGCTAACGTCAAACAGGCACGAATATCCGCAGTCTTAACAAAGTCATGAATACCATCGGTGCTTAAGAAAAAGACGTCATTAGGTTCTACCCCAATGCTTCGGTAATCGACATCCAGCGCTACATCCAGGCCCATGGCCCTAGACAGATACGATTGATCACGACTAATAAATGTTGTGTGATCTCGCGTCATTTGTTCCAGGTCACCATTGCGTAGGCGATATATACGAGAGTCACCAACATGAAAGATGTGAGCTGTATGGGATTTAAATATGATGCAGCTAAAGGTGCTAACGTAACCTTTTTTTGCATCGGTGAAGTGACGACCTTGCCCAAAAAGCCAGCGATTTAACGCGGTTAGCACCTGAGAAGTGGACTTCTTTACGCTCCAGGAATCGGGCGTGGAATAGTAATCTGAAAGAAAATTATGTACACAGGTTTCACTGGCTTCTTTGCCCGCTTCTGCTGCACTAACACCATCAGCAATCACCGCTACGGCGCCTTTATTGCTGAGCAAGCTACCTTTAGGGATACGGATACCAATGGCATCCTCATTGTCAGGTTTTAACCCTGCGACAGAGCGCTGACCCACGGTAAAGGTTAGCTCACCATCCACACGCAATCCTGACATTAATTTCTCCGTATTGATGGCTCAAACGTAAGTGCCTAGTGTACTTCGATTAACTGTACCGTCCCATCTGGCATGATTTCGGCCATCGTACTATTGGGTTCATCTAAAAACATTGACGCTGCAGCGGCACAGGCAATGCCGACAGCAATAGTCATAAAGAACACGGAGGGTGAGACTAAAGAGAATACTGTGAGGAATAAAACCGCGCCAATATTACCGTATGCTCCAACCATGCCGGCGATTTGCCCGGTAAGACGACGTTTAATTAAGGGTACAACAGCAAATACGCATCCCGCAGCGGCACCAAGGAAAAAGGAGCTTACCATCATGACTGCTACAGCCATCGCGATAGGCCAGTCGCCGGTTATTTGCGACATGCCAAAGAAACCGATGGAGGCACCGCAAAGCAATAAAACCAATGATGTTTTACGACCAAACTTATCACTGATAAAACCACCTGAAGGGCAGGATAGTACATCAGTCACAGCAAAACAGGCGCCAAACATACCAGCCAAGGATATAGGAATCAAAAAGGTATCTTTGAAAAACAATGGCAACATGGATACTACCGCCAGCTCAGAGCCAAAAGTTACAGCATAGGCGATACTCAAGATTGCAACTTGCTTGAACTTGTATTGCAGAACTTTTTCAACAGGTTTATGAAAAATTTCCCGATTAACTTTATATATCTGACTGGCCTGGAACGTATAGATAGCCACTAGCACCGCGTATATGATATTCGCTGCTAGGTCACTTAATAAACCCAGCCCTGCGACTTTCCACGTTAATACCGCAAGTGCACCGTACATAGGGACATTCATAACCAGGTAGAAAAAGAAATCGCGCTTGCTGGTGACTTCTAATCCACCAGACTTGTTAGGTTTAAAATACGTAGAGCCTACTGGGGTATCTCTTACAGAAGCATAATAGACGCCGGAATAAATCAGTGCGATAACACCGGTTAGCGCAGTGGCATAACGCCAGCCGTCATCCCCGCCAAACATCACGGCAATTGTAGGCAAAGAAACCGCTGCAACAGCAGAGCCGACATTACCCATACCTTTGTAGATACCTTCAGCCAACCCCAGTTGTCTGGCTGGGTACCACTCGCTGATCATACGAATACCGATAACAAATCCCGCACCCACAAAACCCATTAAGAAACGCGCTAGCGCAAGCACTTCAAAGCTTGTGGCGGTGGCGAAGAAGAAACAGAGGCCTGCCGTTGACACTAACATCGCGGTATAGGTTTTTCGTGGACCATAAACGTCCACCAGCATACCGGTGATAATTCGCGCTGGAATGGTAAGGGCTACATTAAGAATCAGTAGTGTTTTGATCTGTTGGTCAGATAAGCCCATAGACTCCTGAATTGCTACCAAAAGAGGCGCATGGCTAAACCAGACCAAGAAGGTCACAAAAAAGGCAAACCAGGTGGTATGTAAGATTTTGGCTCTACCCGTAAAGGAGAGAAAGTTTGCTCTTAAGCTAGTGTCAGTCATTATTACCGTTCCAGAAATATAAAATTTTAACCTGACATCCCCATAAGCAATAATGATGCCATAGAGCTAACCGGTTGATTCTTCGCGTTTTTTGATGGTAAACGATGATTGTATGCACATTAATGGACCAGGTGTGCACCAACAAAGGCTGATATGGCAAACTTACCCAAGGCTCATTCCGCACTAAGTACCTAGGTTGAAACGGGGCTTGTGACTTTCGCTCGAATTGAACGAATTACAACGAAATCATCAGCCCCCCCCCCCTTTTTTTCCTTTAATCACCGACTTCGGGTGCATCTACACCAATACCATCAGTTCCATCCCCCGGACCAACCTCCATATCGATGAGGTCAATTCCACCAGGAAGTTCATCAAAGATCTCTGGTACTTCAGGACTTTCTGGGAAGTCTATTGGCACATTTACACTATGTCCCGTTCCACCCATGCCGCCCTCTTCTTCACTGCTTTGTACACCTAAACCCATTAACAAAGGTGATAGCAAGATTAAAATAAATAGCTTATACATCATCGTTACCTCTACACTCCTCTTCCACCCAAAAATATGAACCAAAATTAATTCGCCCCGTCGCAGCCTTGTTCCCACGGTCCTTTTTTTGTAGTTCATTCGATTTTGCATTCACGATTTTTAGCGTTTCCATGCCTTGTTTTTCAATTAACGTACTGATTGTGGCAACTGAGTCTTCCGTTAAGTGATTATAAAAAACACTACGATCAAATTGAGGTGGTTGACCACCAGCGAGATTGTGAGCTCCAGCGGCAATGTGTGCATAGAGATTCTTTCCAAAAAAGAAGGCCTTCTCATCAAAACCTGTTTCAGTAACAAAGGCTTCTGTTCGCAGTTCAATTAAGCCTTCGTTATCTATTTGTACCAACCCTAGGTGTAACCATTCTTCTAACACTACTTTAGTTCGCAAATCCTGCTTGCTAATGGAGCTTACCAAGGTATCGAAACCAATATTGTCACCTTTGGTTGATTTTGGAAGTTTTTTTGGCTCACCTTTATGTGAGAATCGAGAATCGGTAATCCAAGCTGTTAATATCTGGGTGCCAACCGAAACATTTCCCGGCATCACTAAGCCGTCTTCAATCGGGGTCCGTAGCCGTTTAACCTCTCTGCGATGTATGCCTGTGAGCATACTTATTCTGGAGTCGGTTTGTTCTACACTTGAGACTTTAAAATCATTCTCTGCGACGTTAACGTAGATTGACTTTAATAGCTGACTCACATAACCATGGTTTATTTGATAACGAATAAACAACTTTACCAAAGGACGAAATATTGCCACCAGAGCCTTTACTAACGATTCAGGAGGCCCTGTTTCGGCTGAAATAATTTTGTCCGCTTTATTTTTTAATTTTGCCATTTCACCAATGACTCCTTAAAACAGTATTCTAAGAAAGGAATTCTAAAAAGAGTAGCTCCACTGCGTAGCGATTCCCCAGCTAGGGCTAGCATCAGAAAACCCTTTTGTTGCCAATAAATTAATTCTATTCTGTGGATTAATTTTGTGGCGATAAAAACCCGTTATTTCTCTCACAGGGTCTTTCTTAGGTTGTGAACGTTCACGAAGTTTGGCGCTAACACCGATGGAATTTTTATTATCTATCGCTCTCAACCCGCCAATAACTATTTGTGACGTATTATTGAGTTCGATATTTCTGGGTTTCTTGCGAAATTTGTAGCCCAATTCCATGACACCCCACCAATGTTGAAAACCCCAATGAGCCCCAACTCGAAACCCTGTATCACGCTTACCTGTACCGAGGTTTCTTTTATGATCCGCCGTCGGAAATTTAATTCTTGCGGATATATTAAGATAAAGAGGGAGGCTCCGTAATTTTTTAAATCTATATTTAACACTAAGGGTCGAATCAGCTAACCCTGCATCTTCAACAGAAACTTGGCCTTCTCTCAAATCTTCGCTAATCACGCTTTTATTACCGTCTAACCAGAGATAACCTGTAGAAAGTCGATATTGCCATTGGTTATATTTGTAAGCTAATGACACCGGAACCATATGAATCGCTGTATCCGTTCCCTTTCCATAATCGCCTTCTAAGCTATAGGTACCGACGCTCAGTTCCCAGGCTTTTTTGGCGTATGCAGCATTCATAAAGGGTGAAAATACCATAATCAAAAATATGCTTAGTATAAGCAGGTACTTCATAAGCTTCCTGGTTTCAGCAGTCGCTGTCTTTATTGACATCTTTACCGACTCTTTCATCTCGCATGTCACATTACATGCTCACCTGTGGATATATCCCCTGATGTATCGCGATGTGCGGTTCGTCAGTTTTTTGCTATTGATTTCCAGTTTAACGTAAATACCCATTGACGCGGAACTTTTTTCCGCATATTTTCATAATAGTGCGGAATTAAATTCCGCAAAACAAGCCAGAAAATTGACCCAACCTCAAATAGCTGCAACCAGCAGTCATTGAGATATACGGAGAATCAAGAAATGATCATCCATAAGCACGCAGCACCCGCTTTAACACATGTTAGGCTCAGTTCTT
>CAJXXT010000039.1 GCA_913063495.1 uncultured Gammaproteobacteria bacterium
AATACATCTTCTAATTGAGACATAGGATCAAACGGTATATCTGACGCAAAGAGTACTTCCTCACAATCCTGATATCGGATTGTTACTGGTAGCCATCCATTGGTTGGTTCATCGAAATCTATTTTAAACATAACCCTTATGGTTTCTTCCCTTTCTTGGCAAGTCCTTCCAAGTGCACCTTCCTTGCTTCTGACTTTCTTAGCTGTTCTTTCTTTCTGCAACCACGGCATCTAATAGCGACAGAGTTTATGCCTCCCTTTACTACCTCGTACCACCACTTCTGCTGCTTCGCTGTCCATAGTTCATCACTTCCGCAATCACTACACTCAAAGGGCATATCAACGTAGAACAACGGTAACGCCCCATAGGTGTTGTTGTGTACTAATTCAGCATGGTTTGCTTCTACTGAATATAGTGGCCTATTAGCAATATCATACCGATCAACAGCTTTATTCTTAGCTGACCTTTCAAGTCTCCTTTGCTTTATTTCAAGCCGTCTTTGTTTACCGCTCTTCATAGTGTGCAGCCAGATACCTGATGTTTCCTATTCAATTGGAACACCCCATATTCATAAAACCGATTAATCATATCAATTTATCCCATTTTACAGATATAGGAGTTATCCATATTATTCACGCACAAACCAAAGGCTAACAGGAGAGCATTATGGCATACGCGGTAACGGAAAATTGCATTAAATGTAAACATA
This sequence comes from uncultured Gammaproteobacteria bacterium, assembly GCA_913063495.1. Classification (GTDB taxonomy): domain Bacteria; phylum Pseudomonadota; class Gammaproteobacteria; order Pseudomonadales; family Ketobacteraceae; genus 42-54-T18. The sequence continues at coordinate 710 of CAJXXT010000039.1, forward strand.
CGGATTGCGTTGAGGTTTGCCCAGTTGAATGTTTCTTCGAAGGGCCTAATTTTCTTGTCATAGGAGATGAGTGTATCGACTGCGCTCTATGTGTTGCCGAATGTCCAGTGGATGCGATTTATTACGAAGACGATTTACCTTCGGATCAGCTACATTTTCTTGAGATAAATAAGGAACTATCCCTAATCTGGCCCAACATCACAGTAAAAAAAGAAGCTCCTATTGATGCAGATAAGTGGGATGGAGTACCAGGGAAACTGAAACTTCTTGAGCGATAGTTCAATCTAATGCTCTACCCCGAGGGGTGTGTATCTCTATGCACACTCTTCAACTTCCCTATAGCAACCTTCGTATAAATCTGTGTCGTATCCAACTTCTGATGCCCCAGCATCTCCTGTATGAACCTAATGTCAGCCCCATTCTCTAGCATATGCGTTGCCATTGCATGTCTCAACAAATGCGCAGCGCCCTCTTCCTTAATAAGTACTGTCAACTTAAGCATTCCCGTATACTCCGCGCCCCATGAATACATACAAACGCTTCCGCTACCCACATCAAATCATTGAAAAAGAAACAAGGTGCCCTTGGTGACGAATGGTATTTAGACGAAGTCTTTATCTAGATTAACGGTATACTCCGCTATCTATGGCGAGCTGTAGACCAGGACGGCAATCAACTTGACGTGTTGATTACCAAGCAACGTGATAAGAAAGCTGCCATTAAATTCTTCAAGAAGCTGTTTAAAAACCAACATCAGCAACCACGTAAAATCATCACGGACAAGCTCGCAAGCTACAAAGCCGCATTATGTGACTTAGGGTCAAAAACTCTGCATATTACCGAACAATATAAAAACACGTCAACAACAAAGGCAAATTCGACAATTTAAGTCAATTGCACAGGCACAACGTTTTTTAGCAAGCCACTGAGTGATCAACAATCACTTTCGCCAACAACGTCATTTACTCAAAGCAAGTCACTATCGTGAAATTAGAGACCGTGCATTTGAGCAATGGGTACAGGTTACCTGCGCCCAAAATTTGGTGACGAACAACTAAAACAAATACTCCCAGGATTTTTACGCTCAGACCGGGTTAAGTTGACAGTATCCTCACAGATATGCATCCTCTATTCATCCTTTCCAGAAAAAGCTAAACGGTATAACTCCTCCATACCAATTACCCAAGCCTTTTCTAATATTTGAATGTCATCCGTATCCTGATCAGGTGTGAATTTTATTGATTTAGTCAGCTTTCTGATTCTATCAGCGTCAGACCCTACGCCAACACTTCCAAGGTTATCTAATGCAGGAAGGAACCCTTGCCTTGCAGCCATTAGCAACCATCGGGTACATTCTTCGTTATCCTTTTCAGCAACCCTCATGGCTACACTCTATCTGGATGCAACAAACAACACATATAGATTGACGCCATTGCATATTGAGTCCAAGCAACACCTGATTCAGCAATAGGTTCTAAGATAGCTTTATGCTCCTGAAACACTGGAACCCACTTTGCCGTCATATGCCAGCCATCACCGTTCCACTCATCACCTCGGAGATGATCATCACCCTAGAATGCGTTAACCTCATCAGGCATTACAATCTTGCTAACGTCATACAAAGGCTATGATCCGTTAGCAACAACTGGGGACATAATAGATTCGATACTGAATTCGTATTTATCAGGAACGCCTTCCAGCTCTCTTGATATCTCTGCTCGAACACTCTTCCTACCAACTATCTCCACAGTTTTCTTTTTAATCTTTATCTTTCCAAAACTAGAAGGTGCAGCATGTGATAGCATCTCGTCTATTTTCACCCTTCCCGTTTCATTTGTATCCGTATCAGTTAGCTCAAGAAAGTATGCCGTATCATTTCTATGTCCTCGCGGTATCTTAAAGACGATTTTTGCCGTCATGTTCCCTTTAGTTACACAGCTATACGTCAATTCAGAGTCAATTCCATTCTCTTCAATATAGTCCAGCGCTTGCTGTATCTTTGACATGTCCAAATGGTCGAAGTCAGCAATCAAGAGCAAACCTTCTTTCAGGCTTTCAAATAACATCTTTTGTTTAACATCATCACTCGATGTTTTAAACTTCTCAATATCAAGCTGACAATAGGTATATTTGTGCCAGCTTTCCATTGCTATTTCTTGCTTTGCCTCCTCTAATGTTTCTGCAATCTGAAAATATATTTCTTGGTATCCTGGAGAAGTAATACCAAATTTCAAAACCAGGTTAGACAACAATTCTGAATACACATAGCCAAATGGCCACAATGCTTCTCTGTCTAACCTGTCATATATCCTGACACCAACCACTTGCCTGTCACATGGCCTAACATACTGCTTCCAAGCGCCAATAAGCCCATCAACTCTTTTAGCCGTATTCGCCCGTCGAATTTGTTTGGATTCACTTTCCAACACATCCAACTCATCGACTGTTGATGGAATCGGCAAAGCTAGCAGGTCTTCATACATAGCCTTAAAGTCGTAATCTTTATCTTCTACTTGGATGCCATCCGCTAACAATACAGCCTCTTTGACCAATTCATAGCCTTCTTTAAATTGCTCAACCGACAATTGATCATTGAATTCAAAAGCCGATGCAACCTCTACCGAAGCAAATATTTTATACAGCGTTTTCGCTTTTAGCTTCTTTGACGGTTTCGGAAAGTTAACAAACTGAACGACAACATTAGTAAATGTCCATCCATAATGCTTACCTATGAGATGTGAATTCAGATAGTCAGCAAGAACTGTCAGATTTCTATTTGTCTCATCCTTACTCTTGAAGTCTTTATAATCTATTGAAAATGCCATTTACACCTTTCCCTATGACAGTATAAACAACAAAGAGGAGCGTTTAAGACGCTCAGCTTTGCGGTTGCACACCCATTGAATCCCAACACCATCACAAGAAGTCATGAACACTCACCCTGTAAACGAACTTACCGGATAGAATAAGCAAGGAATCACCTCTTGCACTAACTGAATCAACCTTACTGACATTTTCAAGACTGATCTTTTTCACCACTTTAGCAACGTTATTTTCAAGAAGCTGAATCAAATAGAGGTGGTCAGAATCATTGTAGCCACCCCGAAACAAAGCAAAATTGCGATAGATTGCAAAGGCATCACTGCCTCGTATGGGTATAGTCCAGTAGCCGACTTCCTTTCCGTCTTTAATCTTTACCAGTGGAAACTCATCCAGGTAATAACACCACGTGGTGTTATCTGACTCAACATTTAGTGCGTAGCAATCACATATAACATCAAGGCCATGCATTGGAGAGTATTCATACACCTTCTCCCCATTAGCCTTCCATGCGATTAGGCCACTGCTGCCAACGGGATCATTCCAACCATAGTTGCCGAAAACACCTTCATCAAAGTAACTAGTCCAAATCTTACCATGAGTAGTTACCTGCACATCCTGAATGCCATCACCTAGCAAGATCTCCTTTTGGAAAACACCATCAGCACCATAGATACGACCATTACAATCAAAATCAGTACCTGAGCGCCACCTAGACCTAGCACAAACAAGTAACAGCCTGTTCTTCGACAAAGGTTGTATATGATGGATATTGAATTCTTCACCAACGATATCAGTTAAATGTATAGCACCCTCATCCGAGGTAATGAATACACTGTAATCCTGCCTGGTATCGGGTTTTATCTTTGAGAATGACGCACCAGACCTAAAGGTACGGTAATCAACTTCCTTTTTAGCAACAGCAAAGATTGCATTTCTATTGTCCAAACAATCGAAAGCAATCAGTTCACCTTGAGACATCTCTTCGGAAATATCACAAATCATCTCAGCTGTATGCTTTAGAACACGCATATGATCCCTATTGCTTGGTTATAGAACTTTGTGGTGGTTACCGTTACTTTGGTGATTATATGGGTATCAGTGTCTAATAGCGGAACATGATCATAATTCAGGCATTATCCAAAGCCTTCATTGAAGACTTCACGTCTCTACTATTTAAGAATAGCTTTACAGGCCAACATAATTGCCACGTCATTAGTAATGCACCTTTCAATGTCAAAGAACGTTTATCACCTACACTTTTTTTAGAGACCCAGCCTTTACTCATGAGAAAACTAAGCTCTTCATTCAGATTGGATTCAACAGCAGCGAACTCAAGCCCTCTTTCAATAGTAAGTTCACCGGCTGTATTTACCTTTGATCCCGCCAACTTTTGTGCTGCCCCCAACAACCGATCGACATCATTAATATCAGGAAATCTGAAGGATATCTTTCTATCGTTTACCGGATAAGTACTAAATACGGGGCCATTACTTACATTAGGGACAGATCCATCATTATAAATTTTAGTAAACTCAATTTGAGTTGAGTTAATGGGTTGGCTCTGTATGCTTGACAATGTCATTCGCATTAACTGGAATCCTCTTATATGTAACGGTAACAGCACCTATTCCTGCCTGACTCTGAAATACCTCAGTATCCTCTGCATAAGAAATCAACAACTCGTTATCACTAACCCACCTGATCTCAGCATAGGGGCCACCCCACTCCCCTCGGTATTCACCATGCTTAGCAGAGAACACATTACCACTTTCGATGTGTAGCTCATCCGCAGCTGATAACACCGACACTTGTGTGCTGAACGCATCCATTGCACCGCAATCGAATTGAAACAGTACAGCCTTCACTTCCTTATTATTCGAATAAACCTCATCGACTATTTCAACACCACACATAGGTGACGATGCAAAAAGATCATAAACAAAGTAACTCGATACAATGACTCCCAGAAGCAGTACCAACACGATGAATTCAAACATCACTTTTAGTACGCTTTTAACTTTACTCATGGGCTATTAGTAATCAACCATCTTGTCACATAACTTATAAATTCTGATAGGTAACGGATACTCAACATCCATCACAAAGCTAGCCCTTAGATCAGGTGACAACAGGTCATTCATCTTATTGAACAGGATATCTATATTACTTTCTTCAGCAAACACCTTAATAAGCGACTCTTCCTGCTTCTCATCAACAAAGTAATTATTGGATAGATACCGAATGAAAGCAGTCGCATTAGTAGTGAACGGTACAATGATCAACTTTTCCGCAATGTCGTAGAAGTCATCATCTTTGATGCCTTCAATCGACTTGTACTCTTCCAGTGCTGCATCATGCCATTGATACAATTCAGCCTCTTTTACTTCAACAAAGGCTTCATCAGAAACACTTTCTTTAACATTAAAAGGGGCATCATTCTCAATTGACTTGAATTCTGCGTAACTAACACCGCCATTCCTATTCTTCCAGGTGATGTCCTTTTTGAATGCAGTCTCAAAGTACTCCCTGAAGTTCTCTTCATTGCATTCAACGAAGTCCTTTTCACTTGAGCTTATAATTGAATCCATGTCTTTACATAGGTCTGCTACCGAAGCATCCTTATCAACCTTCTTCTCACATTCAGTCCGAGGTGTCTCAGCAAACATTGGCGCATTAGATGCTGTGTACTCTTTGCCATCCACTTCTTCAACGCTTACATCAACCCAACAACCAGCAACATCATGCCAATACATAACGGCAACAGCAGGTTTCTTGAAGAAAGCCTGCAATAGATACCCTTCCATCTCATGAATTAGATAAGGTTTTCCTGCAACAAATCCAGCATCAGTAAGTTCTTCGGATACTTTCTTTGCAGCTGGTTTATTCAACCAATCAGGTGATATATCTTCATTCAGATGTATATGAAGCGGTGGCTGGTCAGTATTGGCATTCATGTACTTGCCGAATTTAAGCTTAAAGAAGATAAATATCGCTGCAATCAATCCAATGATTACTACGAAGATACCGCCAATAATCTGTAAGAATAGTGCCACTTTAATACCCCTGTTTAATGTTGTTATTCTTTTTTGCTGGTTACAAACTGTCTCTAAAACCCTTGAGCATGATATATACAATCATATCTCCGGTATCGCCGTGGTAGGCACTATCAGAGTTTGATAGCTTCACTGCCACAGCAGTAAAGTAAGCAGCGTATTCGTCATTACCAATAGTAACCATGCCATCAGTGAAGTAAGACAACCCTTGTTCCATTCCATACTTTTTGACTAACTTTGAATCTTTAGTCATTTCTTCAAGCCAGTTTGGGTTGTTCCATCCCCATTCCCAAGAACCATCTCTTTTCAGATAGGTTCCTATAACTTGGCCATCAGCTTCGTAGACAATCATTTCTTCATCTTTCAGTTGAAAAATTGACGTTTCTTGATCAAAGAACCAAGAGTATTTATCGAACCCATACTTCTCATGGGTTACCTTTCGCTTCTCATTGTATTCTTGGATAGCAGCGCCTAAAAACTCATCCTGATCGGGATCAAGGTTAACTGAGGGTTTCTTCTTTCTTCCAAATAGTTTACCTAACACTGCATCTCTTCCTTATGTCTTACCTTCGCATATCACTTCCGCCAACAACGCCATTTACTCAAAGCACGTCACTATCGTGAAATTAGAGACCGTGCATTTGAACAATGGTCTCAGGTTACCTGCGCCCTAAATTTAGTAATAAACAACTAAGTCAAATACACCCAGAATCATTACGCTTTAACCAGGTTAAGTTGACAGAATCCAATCAATTACGGCGCATTCTTTCTCAGTCTTCAGTCCTTACCAAGCGAACAACGTGATTGTTCATCATGGGATCAACATGGGCATGTCCACCGAGAAAACTAACACCCCAGGCCATTCCCGTCCCTCTCGCATATGGTGAAGATGACCATACAAAAGATGTAGTTGTAGCGGGGAAATAAGTAGAATTAATAGTTGGTGAATAGCACCTCTCCTCAACTGAAGTAATCACTGTCAATTGCTGGATCTAGACGACTTAAATCAGTAATCCCTCTCAACTCCAATCGCGTCGGCACCCTCCAATTCGAATAGCCGCAAAGGTTTTCCTCGTTGGCTCCTTCAACCAGAGAATTCCAATCGTCATAATAAGCACCATATCCAGCTCCCTGCGCAGTCAGGCCGCCCCAGCGATATTTATTATCTCTATCGTGAATACCTCCATCATCACTCTTTACCTCCCAGACCAGACCAGCGACCTTATCCTTAACGCAAGACCACTCTTCTGAACTAGCCGATAGTGCATTTCCGTTACTATCAAGCTTGGTGAAGCTGAAACCAGCGTGACCATCCGAATCATTATTGTGAGTAAAATCACGACCGTAGGAACAGTCTTGTTCTTCTATAGTTTCCTCTATGCATTCTGCATTTAAACCGTTTGGGTAGTTTCCACCCCAAGTGATACCAGTGTCATTTAAGCTGGGCTGAGAGTTTTTACATCCTGTAAGCGACAAAACAGCAACAAAACACAAAGAATAATTTTTCATAAATACCGTCACAATTTTCTCCACTAAGAATCTTAATATCCATTTAATTCAACTAGACAATCAACTACTTGTTCAAAAAAACATGCAACAGACATCAACCTTATTCTACTGTATCTGCCCATAATCCATATAGAGAGCCATTCTACTGAGATGCCTACCTTCCTACACATTCACTCAGCAAGCCCTTTATAGCACCAAGAAAGCCCTGCACAGACCTTATTATTATATCAAGCTACACCTCTTCCGAAGCCTTCTTAATCCACGTTTTATACAGCTTATTGTAATGACTTCCCGACCGCTTAGCCTTCAGTGCTAACTCACTAAATATCCGATTAGCCCCTTCCCTATCACCTTCAGCCTTGAGCAGCATTCCCAACCGATAGGATGGCTCAGGGCCCGGATAATATGTCTTCAGCACCTTAAACTCTTCTTTAGCTTCCTCAATGTGACCAAGCTTTATCAGCACCTTCGCATACAGTAAATGACCGTCTTGAGATTTATGGTCAGGGTGTTTCTCTATCAGCTGATCCAGCATCAACTTGGATTTATCATGCTTACCTTGCAGATAATACACGCCCGCTAACTCTTCCGATAACATTGGGTCATCCGCATACATCCCTTTCATAGCCCTCTCAAAGAGCTTCTCTGCTTCACCGTAATCGCCTTTATTTATGCACTCCTTCGCAAGGGCAACGGTGTTCTCGATAGTATCAGCAACAGCTAAGTTCTCAGCAGCCTGTCTTATGATTCGGTGAGGGTTCATTGCTGCACTGGCCTTTCTATTCGCATTCTTTGCTGTACTGGAATTAGAAAGTGCTGGTAAGAGTTCAACGATGAAGTATGCAAGACCACCTATTAACGGGAACATCAGCAAGATGAATATCCATGAATTACTTCTTCCTGTCTTGAGCACATGAACCACTAAAGCCAGCTGAATGATGATTGAAATGATAAAGATTGGCATACAGAACTCCTTTTCTGTGAAAAAATGGTATTGATTTGTTCCGGTAAACTGGCTGTTACTTCAAGTCCGCAGGGTAATCCTTAAGCACATCCATGTCATTGGTTGATTTGCAACCTTTCCGTAACTAAGCGCGCCCGCGCCGACCAAACGCCTGCCCTTATACCTTGGGTGGCTTAGAGTTGACTGCTTCGGTCAAACTCTTTGGTATTCACTGACCTGTTCTACAGCTACGATATTACAAATATCATCACCAAACAGGTTTGCGATATCGCAGGTTGTACAGGCTTGTAAGTTTAAAGATAGGAGAAGTAATGCAATTTTCTGTATTTTGGAGGTCATAGCCAACCCTTTTATTATTATCACTTAGTGCATGATACCTACATTAAAGAATGGATCAACAATCACTTCCGTCAACAATGCCATTTACCCAAAGCACGTCACTATCGTGAAATTAGAGACCGTGCATTTGAACAATGGTCTCAGGTTACCTGCGCCCTAAATTTAGTAATAAACAACTAAGTCAAATACACCCAGAATCATTACGCTTTGACCAGGTTAAGTTGACAGTATCACCTTGGCAGTGCCAGCTATCTAGAACCTCAGATACCTGACGAGAGTAAAACTCCGTTTTTACTATTGGCGACTCATTTGGCGTACACGCCCACGTGCGGACAAAAGAGTTCCCTAATTTTCAGGGCGGAACTTATCAGTATTGGCACACTCTTTCAATGTGATTATTGTTACAGCGTAATGTGATAAATAATAGTTTGAAGTACTAGAACTAGGTTACAGTAATACTTTACATGTCCTAAACATGAGAATAACCGATACGGTAACTAGCGATATGAGAGACCACTCCACCTTCAACGCACAAGCCGCTACGTTACGTTGTGAAGTCTGCCGTACCCCGCTTACACCACTTGATTCAACACCATTTGATGCAACACCACGTTCCAGCAGTACTTATTCAATCTGCCGCTCATTTGACTGCAAAAGAGTGATGGATCAAAAAACCACCATGGAGCCTACCCTCTTTAAACACCACTTGGCTTTTCAATGTAAGCTCATTCAACAACGGCAAGAGAAAGAGAATTCGCATAAACAACACGTTGCTGGCATAAAGCTAAAAGAGCGTAATGAAAATCAGGAAATCTTTACAAAGACATTAGCAAGCGCACCCCTCCTTTCAAAAAACACTCTCCAATTAATCCCCATCCCCTCAGGAATCTCAACACTAACTAAACTTCCAGAAGAGCGTAGAAATCGATATATCGACCATTTAAAAAACGTTATAGAAAAAGCATCTACCTACACTCACGCATCGGAAGTACCACCTGACCAACATCACGACGCCTACGAAAAACTTGCCCTCAATGAGCGTTCATTTAAACAGTCACCTTTATTGCAAGCGACCTGTGACTCTATGTGCGCTATGTGCAAGGGCGGATGTTGCGCGGATGGGAAAGAGCATGCTTACATTTCACCCGTCATTATCAGGCGTCAAATGGACGCCAACCCAGAACTGCAAAAAGAAGACATACTCGCAACCTATACCGCTAACATCGCCCCTGAATCAGCACAAAATGCGTGCATCAATCAAACAAAGACCGGCTGCGCACTGCCCAGAACGCTTCGAGCAGATATCTGTAACAGCTATTTCTGTGGCCCTATATCTACCTACATAAAAAACATGGAATCTGTAGAAATATTAAAACCCGTATTGGCAATACAACGATCCAATCACGCCTGGAATCGGTTTGATACGAGCAAACCCAACAATGTTGTCGATGTGAGATTAATAGAGTCCGATCAAATACAATAAACACCCCGATAGCTGCGGCCTTTAAAGCATCAAAAAATGTACAAATCACTCGTCCTAGGCCTGTTTTCACGGTAAATTAGGGCTCTTATTCCCAGAGCCAAGTTCGGAGAACATTTACCCATGAAGCGTACCGCCTTTTTTATCTCCGATGGCACAGGCATTACGGCCGAAACCCTGGGAAACAGCTTATTAGCTCAATTTGAACATATCGAATTTGAACGTGTCACTATCCCTTACGTAGACAATGCAGAAAGCGCTAAAGAAGCCGTTCAAAAGATCAACAAAGCGGCAGACAATGATGGTAAACAGCCCGTGATTTTTGACACTATTGTTGATCAATCCATACGTGAAATGATCTACAATGCCAATGGATTTATGATGGATGTGTTTGAATCCTTTCTCAAACCATTAGAATCGGTACTTGAATCAAGTTCATCCTATTCGGTCGGCAAATCTCACTCTGTTCCAGATGATGATTCTTACAAGGTGCGCATTGATGCCGTTCACTTTGCCCTGGATAACGATGATGGCGCACGAACACGGTATTATGATAAAGCCGACGTTATTCTTATCGGTGTTTCTCGCTCCGGAAAAACACCGACCTGCTTGTATCTCGCACTGCAATTCGGTATAAAAGCCGCCAATTATCCACTTACTGAAGATGACCTTGACGACGTCCAACTACCCAAACCGTTGAGGGCCCACCGGGATAAGTTATTTGGCTTGAGTATAGAAGCAGAACGTTTAGCAGCCATTCGAACGGAGCGAAAATCAAACAGTAAATATGCGTCACTAAGCCAATGCGAATCTGAAGTTAGGGGTGCCGAAGCCATCTATAACCGCTTCAGGATTCCGTATTTAAATTCAACCCATGCGTCGGTTGAAGAAATTTCCACTCGAATTCTCGCGAAAACCAAGATTGAGAGGCGCCTTCAGTAGAAGCTGCCCTAAATAATTCGCTCAAAAACAGGCTACAATCGTCAAACGTGACAACTTTACTCTGCGACACACTCCCCTATTACCCAGACAGCTTGTCACTAATGGCGCTGTTTGTTGACCTGCCTTGGCCAGTTCTTCTTGATAGCGGACACTCGCAAGATAACAACTACCCTAATCACCATATTGATATTATCGCTGCGGCGCCAACAAAACTCCTAGTTTCACGCAACAATACAACCTATGAAAAAAATCAAGCTGACGCTTATAACGAGGTTGATGACGCCTTTTTTACTGCATTACGAGCAGGCCTCCCAAAATCAACACAACACCCGAACCCAGACCTATACCCCATAGCACCAGGCTGGATGGGTTGCCTATCTTATGATTTAAGTAAGCAATTGGAACACTTACCCTCAACCACCCACAATGACACCAACATTCCCGATGCTGCGTTTGGTTTTTACGAATGGGTTATTGCCACAAACCATAAAACTAAAACAACCGGTATTATCTATATTGAAAACGCTGATGTTGACATTATACGTAAACGCTTGTCTTCCACTTACACGCTTTCCAGTAAAGTGGATTCATCGCGAGAGAGCTTCCGCTTAACATCAAATTTTCAATCTGATCAATCCAAAAAATCCTACCAATCAAAGTTCAAACAAATTAAAAATTACATACTTTCTGGCGACACTTACCAAATCAACTTTGCACAGCGTTTTTCCGCAGAATGTGCTGGTTCTAGCTGGGATGCCTACCGTACATTAAGGGCGAATAATCCTGCTCCAATGGGGGCTTTTTTTGCTACCGAAGAATTCCAGCTACTCAGCCTCTCACCAGAGCGCTTTATCAAAGTAGAAGACAATCAGTTAACGACATCTCCAATAAAAGGCACCCGCCCAAGGGCATCAAACGCCAAGCAGGATTTAAAAAACAAAGTGGATTTGTGCAACAGCCCAAAAGACCAAGCAGAGAACCTGATGATTGTTGATCTGCTTAGAAATGACTTTGGCAAAGTATGCAAGCCAGGAAGCATCTCTGTGCCGTCGTTATTTGATATTGAAAGTTTTCCAAATGTACATCATTTGGTCAGCACAATAACAGGGGCTCTCAATGATGACTGTGATGGCATAGATGCTATAAAACAAGGGTTTCCAGGAGGATCGATCACCGGCACACCCAAGGTGCGCGCAATGGAAATCATTGATGAACTAGAAAATCATCACCGCTCGGCTTACTGCGGATCAATGGCTTACTTCAATACCATGGGTGCATGTGACAGTAATATCAATATCAGAACGTTTGTAATGCAAGGCGAAAACATTCACTGCTGGGGCGGGGGTGGGATTGTTGCGGACTCTGTTTGCGAAGATGAGTACCAAGAAACCTTTGATAAGGTGGAACGCTTCTTACTTGCATTGGAAAAAAAAAGGTAAGCAACTAGAAGTTACTTACCTTTTTAAAGCTACTTTATAACTACAAACTTAGCTTACGATTTGATGCTTTCAAAAATTCTTTCTTTAATTCTTCATATTCATGCACTGCGGGAAACTGAGGGAACTCGGCAATAACGTTGTCAGGTGCCTTAAACAAAATACCTGCTTCAGCCTCACTTAACATCGTGGTGTCGTTATAAGAGTCACCCGCTGCTATCACTCGATAATTCAGCGTATGAAATGCTTTCACTGACTGTCGCTTGGGGTCAACTTGTCGTAATTTGTAATCGGTGATTGCACCATCTTCCGCCACTTCAAGCTTGTGACACAATAATGTTGGAAACCCTAGCTGCCTCATCAAAGGTTGGGAAAACTCATAAAAGGTATCTGAGAGTATTACCACCTGAAAGCGCTCTCGCAACCAATCAACAAACTCAATCGCACCAGGAATCGGGCTTAACTCGGAGATAACCTCTTGAATCTCTGTTAATCCAAGGTTGTGCTCTTTTAAGATAGCTAAACGTTGCTTCATTAAAACGTTATAGTCAGGAATATCACGAGTAGTCGCTTTTAACGCATCAATGCCCGTTTTTTCCGCAAAACTAATCCAAATTTCGGGGATTAATACACCTTCAAGATCAAGACAAGCTAATTCCACATCAAACTCCTAATTTATGACAACCAATATGGCGGGGATTTACGAATATACGCAGTGGCGCAACTCTAGCGGGTCTCCCGATTGGTTGCAATCAAAACAAAACTCAGGGGTTCAATTACGGTGGTTGGATCGTTTTCTTAGCTATTTATTGATCGCATATAACAAAATCTTATAAAAGTAGTCAATCCTGGTATTTTTTTGGTTATGCAACCTCTGATAGAATAGCGCCTGTTTTAACTATCCAATTTCAGTATCAAATTTTACACCCGTGTTAAGAGAGGAGCACAAATGACATTTACCGCCGAAGAGATTCAAGCCCTAAACGATGATCTATCCACAAAAACACCACAAGAGATCCTTGCTGTAGCCCTAGACAAGGTTGATAACGTTGCAATCTCCTTTAGCGGTGCAGAAGATGTTGTATTGGTAGACATGGCGTCCAGGTTAGGAAAGCCATTTCGTGTATTCACATTAGATACAGGCCGTTTACACAAAGAAACTTACCAATTTCTTGAGGCAGTACGTGAGAAGTATGGCGTAAGTGTTGAAACCACATTCCCTGAAGCTGAAGCTGTTAGAAAGCTAGTTGACGAAAAGGGCCTATTCAGCTTCTATAAAGATGACCACAAAGAATGCTGCGCGGTTCGAAAAATTGGCCCGCTCCGCAAAAAACTAACTACATTAGGCGGCTGGGTTACCGGTCAGCGCAAAGATCAAAGCCCAGGTACACGTGCAGATATTCCTGTTATCCAAATTGACGGAGCTTTCTCGACGGAAACTAACCAGTTGATCAAATTTAACCCTCTTGCTTCTTGGAGCTCTGCTCAAGTTTGGGATTACATTCGTAGCAATGATGTTCCCTTCAACAAGCTGCATGAACAAGGTTACACAAGCATCGGTTGTGAGCCTTGCACTCGCCCAGTACTTCCAAACCAACACGAACGTGAAGGTCGCTGGTGGTGGGAAGAAGCTACACAAAAAGAGTGCGGATTACACTCTTCTAACATCAAGTAAAACCAGTACTCACGTATAGCGGACACTTTATGAAAATCACCTTAGTAAAGAAAATATTGGCAGACGGCTCCCCTTGTAAAAAATGCGGAGACGTATTGGGTAGACTTGAAGATTCTGGTCAAATGGCCCGTATCGATGAAGTTGTTATCGCAGATGAGCGCGATCCAACCAGCCAAGGCATGCTTATAGCCGCTGAATATAGCGTCGATAGAGCGCCGTTTTTTGTTGTTGAAAATGACGATGGAAAAGTAGATATTTACACGGTGTATTTTAAATTCGTTAAAGATGTCTTAGAGCAGAAAACCGAAGAAAAAGATGAGATGAAAGAAATCTTGGATCAAAACCCTGATTTAGATTTTCTATAACCCTTATCGCCTGATCGTTACATGAAAGCGATTAGATAATAAACGTGCAAATAAAAACGAGAGCTTATGCTCTCGTTTTTATTTGTGTACCAATTGCCGATTTCAGAAATTAATAGCTCAAAGTATTAATAGTTCGGCAAATCCAAATGGGTAAATAACTCATCTAACTCAGCGCGAGTATGCCTTTCAACAGCCTCATCAACCACCTCCCTTTTCAGGTGCGGTGCAAACTTTTCGATAAAGTCATACATATAACCCCGAAGGAATGTACCTTTTCTAAATCCGATCTTGGTAACGCTAGGCTCAAATAAATGACTGGCATCCAAAACAACAAGATCTGGATCATCATCAGCGCACGCCATTTTGGCAACAATACCAACGCCTAAACCTAACTTAACATAGGTTTTAATGACATCTGCATCTGCAGCAGTAAACACGACTTTTGGCGACAACCCTTTATTTAAAAAAGCATCATCCAATTTAGAGCGACCGGTAAAACCAAATGTGTAGGTAACCAACGGCTGCCTTGCAATATCTTCGAGCGTGAGTTCAGAAACCTGCGCCAGCGGGTGGTTTTTAGGAACAATCACCGCCCTATTCCAGGTGTAACACGGCATCATGACCAAATCACCAAACAATTCCAACGCTTCCGTAGCGATGGCGAAATCTACCGTTCCGTCAGCCGCCATTTCAGATATTTGAATGGGAGTACCTTGATGCATGTGCAAAGACACCTCAGGGTACTCATCAATAAATCCTTCAATGACGTTAGGCAATGCGTAGCGCGCCTGTGTATGTGTTGTCGCTAGTGACAAACTACCTTTATGCTCATCACTGAATTCTTGAGCTACCTGCTTAATACTTTCAACTTTGCGTAGTATTTCACCCGCTATTTTAAGAATAGCCTCACCTGCAGGTGTTACTCGAGTGAGATGTTTACCACTACGTGAAAATACTTCGACGCCTAATTCATCTTCTAAGAGACGAATTTGTTTACTGATACCCGGCTGCGAGGTATATAGGCTTTGGGCCGTCACGGACACATTTAAATCGTGTCTAGCGACTTCCCAAATATAACGTAACTGTTGAAGCTTCATACAAGTTCCTCTGGGCGTTCGATATATTCGTCAGCTATAAAAATATGCAAAAATATTACTTTCCAGAATAGGACAGAATCGTTAGATTTACCAACCTCATAGAGTTTGTTTTTATAAAAATCAGTTGTTGAGTAGTTATTTGTCAAATGGATATACTTTTTTACATTGCAGCGGGGGCTGCTGTAGGTTTTGCAGTAGGTATAACAGGCGTTGGGGGTGGATCTTTAATGACCCCTATTCTTCTCTTATTCGGGTTCCCCCCCCAAATTGCCGTTGGCACTGACTTATTGTATGCCTCCATAACAAAAGCCGGAGGCGTTGTTCTCCACAGGCGACAAGGTACCATTCGCTGGAAGATCGTACTCACGCTATTTTGCGGGAGCATTCCTGCCTCGCTAGTAACGGTCTATTTCTTAGACAATGTCTTTGCTGACAGTGACCAATACGCCCAAGTATTAACGAATTGTCTGGGCGTTATGTTAATCCTAACGGCTACTGTATTGATGTTTAAGTCCAAATTAGTCAATGGATCAAAGGCAAAAGACACTCCCAAAGCTATGGTAGCAATACAAAACCATGCAACCTGGATAACCTGGGTAATGGGCATTGCTCTGGGGGTGCTGGTAACATTATCCTCTGTAGGTGCGGGTGCCTTTGGTGCTGCCGTCCTGCTTGTTATCTATCCGCGATTATCGGCAATCAACATTATCGGAACCGACCTTGCGCACGCCGTTCCGTTAACACTTGTGGCTGGCCTCGGACATTTGTTCTTAGGGAATGTTGACTTCTCACTGCTGGGGTCGCTACTTATTGGCTCATTGCCAGCAATTTACGTGGGAACCAAAGTTGGTGCCCGCATGCCAGAAAATATTATGCAGCCTATTCTTGCAAGTACTCTATTTGCACTGGGAATTAAATACGCATTTTTCTAAACGCGTCTTTTAAAATGTCTTCTAAGCGACCTACAACCCCGATGCCATACCGAAGTTCATACTTCGGTTGGTTGATGTCGGTATCAGATACACGGGGACAGGAGACAGTTGAAGCACCTTTGCTGCAACGGAACCTATAGGGGTCGCAGCATCGCTCGCGCCTCCATGACTCCCCATCACAATAAGGTCAGCTCTAATAGCCTCAGCGTCAGTCAAAATCACCTCAGCAGGAATACCACCGATAACATGCACGTCTTTTAGCCATTCGATACCCCCCTCATAATCATTAAGATCTTGATCAAAAATCGCCCGAACCTTCACCCTTATTGCCGTCATCACCTCATTCAGACCATGGTCCCTCAAGTTCGCCTTAGACGATTCGGGAACAAATGTCTCTAACACCGCATCGGCAAACACACCGAGCGGTTCGATGACGTGCAACACATACACTTTTGCGTTATGGCTTCTCGCAAGGTCTCCCACATGCTCAAGCATATAAGGGCCATACAATCCCAAATCCGTCGCGTAAAGGATCGTATTTACCATGTTTTCCTTCATCTCTAACATAATCCAGACACTTCTTTTTGGAATTCTTTGCTGATCACTAATTGAGCTTAGCAAATCACCAGCAATTCACGCACAGAAATCAAGTAAAACCTAGACTAAAAAGTTATTTGTATATTTTTCAACAAGATAAAAACAAAACATAAAATAACCATGAGTACTTATTCTACTTCCACTCGTTCCAAGACACCCCAAATAACCAATGGAACGATCAAAACATGAGCAAGGTTTATACCAGCTAACAGGGTAATTATTATTTGTATGACCGTTAACGCAAAATAACAAAGCATCGCTACACAGTTCAAAATATAACCACTAGTATATTTATCAAGCAACGAGATATTGACGCTTTTATCCACTTAAGCAGATCAATTACTGCCGATGCAAAGACTCTATTAACTAACATAGTGTACCGTTAATATGACAGATAACCGCCAAACAGCTTTTGTATCGAGCGCACCTTATAAGGCATTTATAGCACTCTCTTTATTCTTTTGCATGGCGGCATTTAACGTACAAGCCGCTCCAGAGTTAACTGACGAACAACTTTCCCTATTACAAGACCAACGCTATGTACCGGCCGATCAAATTGAGGCACTTAACAGAGATTACCCTATTCCTTTAATCAGCTTAACCGTATCGGCTGAACGGCTTACCACCAACACAGATCAATTCTCAATCGTCGCAGTTTACCAAAGCATGGGAGTTAACTTGAGAAAAAAGGCATACCTAATAGACGCTCCCTCTATGGCAGGCCTAGATTTCAGCGATGCCATCAAACGAAAGTGCTCAGAATCTCCGGAAACATTCTTCGGTGATATGATTGTTGATGGCGCATTAGGTTTTAATGTTAGCTGGTAAGCATTTGAGATAAGAGAGATTTTCATCGCATCATGACTTTCAACAGTTTTTAACCCTCTATTAAATCATCGCATTTTCTATTCCTTCTAATCCGTGTATAGTTGCTCCTGATCTCATCAATAACAACGATAAACAACTAATAAGAACACGGTAACCCTCATAACTACATCCTCGTATTCACGCATTAGGCTTAGCAGCTTAATGGGTATAGTCATTGCCTTTGGTGTAGCGTTTGCAAACAGCACGCTAACCCCTGCACCCTCACATCAATTCAGCGTCCCACATCCGGTACTGCCCCCCCCTCCGGCCCCCACGCATACCGTAACGAGGATTAAATCTCGAATTATAAACGATGATAGTGCCCGCCTTGTACACGCACCCGCTATCGCACAGTTGGATTCTGGGGGGCTCATTGCTACCTGGTGGGGGGGATCAAGAGAAGGCGGTAAGGATGTAAAAGTATTTACGTCATTTTTTAACCCAGATTCCTTAACCTGGGATGCGCCGATCACAATACTGACAGCAAAAAATACGCAGTCACAAACACTTCGTTATATACGTAAACTCGGCAATGCGGTGATCGCCCAGGACCCTCAGGGAATATTACACCTATTCTACGTTAGCGTTTCATTTGGCGGCTGGGCCGCGAGTGCGATTAACTGGTCAACCTCATTTGATGAGGGGCAAACTTGGACCGCCAGTAAACGCCTAATAACCTCCCCCTTCCTCAACCTCAGTACATTAGTAAAAGGCACCCCAATTTTTTATCAAGATGGTTCAATTGGGCTTCCCGTTTACCATGAGTTTGCGGGGAAATTTGGGGAACTCCTGCGCGTAAACACAAGTGGTGAGGTGCTAACAAAAACAAGAATGAGCAAAGGCAAACACTCATTACAGCCAGTAATTCATATCAGTAGCCCAACCCACGCTTCGGCACTTATGCGTTACGCTGGCCCTGCAGATAACACCGGTAACAAGAGGGTGTTGCAGACAACTACCCAAGATGCTGGCGCGCATTGGAGCGAGCCAACATTTATTAATATCAACAACCCAAACTCTGCCGTCGCACTAGCTCATCATAATACTCTGGGCAAAATTGGCGTGTTTAATGACATTAATGCCAACCGATACAGACTCAAACTTTACCAACACAACCCTGACAAACAATGGTCTACGACCTATTCATTCGAAGATAAAACTCAGCAAGCCCAACAAATCACCCAACACGACTATGAGAAAAGCTTACAGAACGATGTTCGTCAATACAAAGCGACAGATGCAAAGAAAACACAGATAGTTTCACGGGCAGTAGAAAACATGTGTGAAAATGACCTATGCGAATTTCAATACGACTACCCCTATCTAATCCAAGACAATCACAATCAGTATCACTTGGTATATACCTGGAATAAATCTGCGATCAAACATATTTCATTCTCCTTAAACCCTACAACAAAACTGCCCCCCCAACACAGCGAAGAAATACGTAGCGAGTCATCAACCGCTCCAACATCACCACTTACGACAGACAATAGTTTATGAGCGCAGGAATTATTTCATCATTTTTAGTTTGGGCAGCATTACTAGCATTCCTATTCCAATTAAAGAGGCGCCCCGTTCGCGTGCGAATTTTGGCGGCCGTCATTATCATAGCATCGGGGTTTATCCCGCTATCTGGCCTGCCTATCCCACTTTACATACGAGCAGGGATTGGAGACTTAAGCATTGTAACTCAGCTACTGTTAAGCATTTATCTCATCAATTCATTAGCCGGAATTTATAGCACTCCAGCGAGAAAAACAGCTTACCAACACTTATGCATCTTTATACTTGTAACGGGCGCCTGGTTTTATCCTACTACCTTGGGGCTAACGTATTTTGACCCCTATCGTTTTGGTTACATCACAGATCCAATGCATTGGTTGGCATTAGGGTATTTCTTTTTAGGTGCATTAACTTTGTTATTGTTACGAAGCTCCTGGACCAGTAGCATTTTATGTATTGCTACCGTCAGTTTTTGTTTTGGTAGCTTAGAATCAACAAATTACTGGGATTATATGATCGACCCAATAGTAACCATAGGTTCTATCATTTTTCTATCTTGCAGTCTGATAAGTCAATTAAAACGGAAGCCTACAAAGCCCCACCCCAGACAGTCTTTTTAAAGTAACCTGACTAAACCGAAAAACACCCTATTATTATCACGCTGAGACTGGAAAAATAGTTCATTCGGCCTATATTTTGTTATTTCTTCTGACAGTAGACTAACAACAATTACTTAGGCTGATTACGGATATAAATTATGCAGCGATATTCACCCAATAATGGACGGGTAGAAACAATGCTAGAGGATTCCAAAGGGGAGTTCATCAAGGTGGCTGACGTTGAAAATCTTTTGGTTTCTTTATGCGACAACATCATGGCTGCGGAACGAGATTTTAAGTTTTCACAAGATGCTGTTGATCAAATAAATGCTGCCTTTTTGAAAACATTAGATTTTATTTAACTCATCCCGCAACTATTCATCCCGCAATAACACCCAGCCCTACATCAAAAGCAGGGCCTTCCTAGGGCCTTCTAAGTTGCGTCAACATTTTTTCGAAAAACGAGAGTCGCAAATATATACACGACCATAAACATCAGAAAATTGGCTATCAACGTTGCATAATACGCATCAAACGGAAGTGACAAACCCTCACTTAACAATCCCTTCTTATCAAGAATTGTCCAAAGCGTAAACACCATCGTTACTGCAATCCCCATCCAGGCGCTTCGTGCATCGCCCTTCTTAGAAAAGAAACCAATAAGGTACAACCCTAACAACCCACCACCTAACAACGAAGCCAACACGGTAGCAGTATCTTGCAGTGTTTTTGTATCCGCTTGGTTAATGTAGATAGCGCCAGCAATCATAAAGCAAGAGACAAGTGCCGCGACTCCCCAAGCAACATGCAAATAGTGTTTATCTTCTTGCTTAGGATTGATATGTCTACGATAAATATCGACAATTGAAACTGTCGATATAGCATTAATACTTGAGTCCAAGGAGGACATTGCGGCAGCTAACGCGGCAGCAAGCACCAATCCAACAATTCCTGCAGGTAATTCAGATAAGACAAAAAACGGTAAAATTTGCTCCGCTTTTTTTGTCCCATCCAGCATCATTGCAGCCTCAGGATTTGGAAACACCTGATAAAATGCATACAGCGCCGTTCCCAAAAACATATAAAATGCCCAAATAGGCAAGCTACTGACACCACAAATTAACATACCTTTACGTGCTTCAGCTTCTGACTTTGCAGCGCAATAACGTTGAACCGTATTTTGATTACTGCTGTATTCTGTAAGCCAAGACGTCACCCCAAGTATTAACATCATGGTGCCGGTTTTATTCAATAACGACATATCCCAAGAGACCGGGTGCAGCGCCCCTTCTCGTAATTCAGAAAATGCAAATTTCCCATGTTGTTCTGCGATATTAAAAACGTCTGCAAAGCCGTTAGGCAGCAGGTCGATAATCACGTAAAGGCACATCATTCCGCCTAATACCAGAACTACCGTTTGCATGACATCTGTCCAGATAACCGCATCGATACCTCCAACAACGGTATATATAGAAACAAACACCCCGCTGATAACAATACAAGTAACAGGATCCAACCCAGTCAATTCATGAACAAGTAACGATAATAGATACAGTATGGTACTTAACCGAACCAGCTGCGCTACGATGAAGGCCACAGCACCGTATACCCTAACGGAAGGCCCAAAACGATCTTCCAAAAACTCGTAAGCTGATGTTGTTTTTTTACGGCGAAATACGGGAAGAAAAAAATACGCTGCAAACAGTATTGCCACGGGAAGCATTAAGTTCGGTAAAAAACGCAACCATGCCGTTTTATAGGCGTCTCCGGGGTATGCCAAGAAGGTAATTGAACTTATCGACGTCCCCACCAAACTAAGCCCTATTGCCCAGCCAGGAAATGATCGTCCACCCACAAAATATTCTTCAGTATTGGTATTTTTTCTTGAAAAGTAAAAACCAAGAAACAGTATCAAACCAAAATAAATACCAAGCACCCACATATCCAGTGTTTCTAATTTCATAGGTAAACGTCTCTTCTATTTGTCTTGAGGCAAATGTTTATTGTGATGAAACATCCATTTAGTGGTTTCATAAATGCCGCGAGCCACATTGCTTAGCGCCTCAGCTTTCTCTGGGTGTTTAGCGCTAATATCATCTTTTGGTGTATCGCTGTTAAGGTCATGGAGTTTGACATCAGTGCTATCAAAATTCATTCGCAGCATAAAGTCTTTAGTGACGGCACCAATGATAGGGCTTGTTTTACTTGATGTTTGGGTGAAAACAGCTCTGTGCTCGTCAATAGGTTGATTTAAACTTCTTCCCATTGTTGTGTTATCAAAAGGTACACCAGCGAAATCTGCTAACGTTGGCAAAACATCGACTAGGCTTGCAGCCGCCTCAACCCGTCGCTGACCTATTAAACCTGGCGCATAAAACATAAAGGGCACATGCAAGCCATCTAGATCCAACGCCTCATAAAAAGGCTTCATATGAGGTGTCGTCGTAATACGGTTATTATGATCTCCATAAAACGCAAAAATTGTATTGTCAAAATAACCAGCAACTTTAGCCATTTCCATAAACTTGCCAATATTAAAATCTAACAACCGCACTGCATTAAACTGTTCATTGTTTTTATAACCAAATTTACGCAACTCTTCTTCCGGCACCTCAATCGTTTCAAAGCCATCATTTTCTGCCGGGATGGTAAACGGACGATGGTTCCCTGCCGTTTGGATATAGGCATAAAAAGGTTTGTCTTTTGCTAGCGTTTCCAATACCGCGCTGGCTTCCTTAAATAGATCCAGATCTGAAATACCCCAAACATCCGCATCAGGAGCATCATAACTCCCTTGCTCATACAGATTTAGACCCTTGATATTTGTGCGTAACACCGCACTCATATTGGCCCAACCCGCTGCCCCACCAATAAAATAATACTTTGGATAGTCTACAAAAGCATTTACCACGGAGTGTTGCTCAGTAATCATCTGATTACGTGATGCTGTTCGCACGGTAGACACATCAGGTAACCCCGTTAAACTCGCAAAGACGGTACGCGCAGTTCCAGATACTGGCACATAGAAATTCGGGAAAAACCACCCTTCGTTGGCTATTTTATCCATATTGGGTGAGGGTTTGAGCGGGTGACCATATACACCTAACCGACTAGCCCCCAAAGACTCCAACATCACCATAATGATATTGGGCTGTTTCGTTAACCTTATGGTGGCTTCTTGATTGTTAGCGGTGTTTTTACGTGTGTAATTTAGGGTCTCATTATCAGGCTTTTCTACACCTAAATACTCCGCTATGGCTGGATAATACTCTCTCACTACCGCCTCATCATACTTACCTGCAAAACGGTATTTAAAAGAATCAGTAAAATTTAAAACAGGATTAATTCCCAGTGCTGCAACAGTGGGGTTACCTGAGAAAAACGCATCATTCCATCGTAATGGCATCGTTGAACCAAGACGTCCGAATATGCCAAAAAAGAAGACAACAAAAACTACCGCAACTCCAGCAGCCTTCTGTTTTTTAGACATACCCGCTGCTGGTTTGGTTAACAATATCGCTGTTCGTTTCATGCTTAAGAAAAATACTATGGTACCCAGAATCCAGGCTAAGTTGATCCAAACAACAGGATAACTTTGCCACGCCATAGTGGCGGATATGACGATATCATCAAAAAACCGCAATATTGTCGAGTTCATGCGGATACCAAGATACGCGTAATGACCAAAATCTAAGATGTAAAACATCAAGCAAAAAAATACCATCAGCGCCAAGTAGACATGCGTCAACCGACGAGCAAAAACACTATTGGTAATATTCCACGGAAGCAGACACGCTAGCGCTACTGGAACCAATACCAATAACGATAAACGAAGATCAAACTTAACGCCGACATACAAAACTTGGGCTAAAGTGCTAAACGAAGGATGGACTAAATCGCCGACTTCCGAGAACCCAAAATAAAATATGGCACGAAGTGCAACTAGCATTAACATCCAAATGGCAAGTAAAGATGTCAAATACTGAAAACGCCTAGATTTCAACCAACCCATCCTGCAAACCTCATATACTTAGGTAATATCTGTGCACCAGCACCGAATGTGAAGTCGATGGGCGAAAGCATCGCATTCTAATTCAGTTGCCGGCTTTTTCGAAGGGTTAAATACACGCTTATAACGAATTAAGACTCCGTAGCCCATTTAAATTGGAATTCGACTTCCTCTTCGCTATCACTACGCTCATGCTCGATGTTAAACGTTGCTCTAACAGGCACATAAACACGTTCTCCACCAATCATAATCTCAAACGGCTTACCTTGTTCTAAGCAATCTGCCAGCCTCCTCAGCTTTGCAACCGTCTCTTTCGACGAGTACTCTTTTTCAAAATCTCGGTCTATATCAGTCATTGTATTACTACTCCTATTTTATAAACGACAACATTTAGAACTACAGCGGATTTGATACCCCGTGGGCAACATGCCCGGCAGTAACGTGTTTGCTTGCGGATAAACAGTGCCCTTCTTGATCATCAAAAAATACATCAGCCCCAAAAGATTTCAAAAACAGCCCTTTATCTAAACCACCCAAAAACAATGACTCATCAATCCGAATACCCCACTGTCTTAGAGTCAGCACAACACGCTCATGGGCTGGGGCTGATCGGGCTGTCACTAGTGCGGTTCTGATAGGACAATCATCACCATATTCTTTTTGAAGGCTATGTAACACTTGTAAAAAAGGCTTAAAAGGCCCCCCTTCCATTGGCTGTTTGGCCGCCGCTTTTTCTGAATCTGTAAATGCCTGCAAACCTTTCTCTTGGAAGATTCTCTCAGATTTATCTGAAAACAATACGGCATCACCATCAAATGCTATCTTTAACTGCCCTTCAGTACTTGATGGGCATTCCGGTGCAATGATATGTGCGGCGGCAAAACCGCTGTCTAACGCGTTACGAACGTCCGCTGGTATTGTTGATAAAAACAAATGTGTGCCAAATGCCGAGATGTACCGGTAAGGGCTTTCACCACCACAAAACGCTGCGCGGGTAATGGGTAACTTCCAATGCTCTATAGAATTAAACACTCTCAATCCCGTATCTGCGCTATTTCGAGACAGCAGAATAACCTCCACCCGTGGACTGTCTGGCGAAAGCTCATTTAGCGCTAGCAATTTTTTCACTAGAGGAAATGCATCCCCAGGTTCCAAGGGTGTGTCTTCATTCTCTATTTGATACTTTTGGTAGGCGTCCAACCCTTGTTCTTTAAACACCTGGTCACTTTCACTCAAGTTAAACAGCGCACTAGACGAAGTGGCCACCACAAGTTTTCCATTAAAATTTACCGGCATAGTGTTCTCAAATTCCTTGAATAAAAGGGGGTACTCTCATCTATCAAATGTCAAAAAGGCTCAACCACATCTATATCACGTGACCAGCAATAATGCTGATTAGTTAATGGAAAATACAGCATCATTGCAACCCCGTTAATTGGTGTTTTCTTTGAATCAGGTAACCGACTAAGCAAAGCTGCATAATTTTCCAACTGCTCACGATACAATTTAACTTGATCACTTATAAAGTGACCATAATCGCCAGAATCTTCAGCGCCTTCCTTGCTTTTATTACTCTTATTGCTATCAGTATCTGCAAATTTATAATCCACCACCCAAAGAACCCCACTCCCGTCGATAAAGGTACGGTCAATAACATAGTGCTCTCCCTGTCCCACATCGTCACCGCAACTTACTGCGTACTCCGCATGGGATTCATTATCCTGTTGGAATAACCATGCAGCTTTTTCGGGGTTATCAATCAAATGCTGAACAGATCGTTGAATGATGTCAATCGCCTTATCCATTCTATCGGGCCGAACGTGCAATTTAGCGAGAGATGCGCGCCAAAAGGGCTGCAAGCGCACAAGGTCATCTTGCGCAAGGTTAAAATAACCACCAGTAGCAAATTGTTGATACAACCTGTGGGCATAGGTTCCGACGCTTGCGTAGAAATTATCTAATTCACCTAAAACGGCTACATCATTGATATCCTCAATGACGACGCTTCTTTCTGCGGTACTTTCAACAGTACTCGCAACAGTACTCGTAACAGTACTTGCAGCGACACTTTCAACACACCCTTCGCTCTCCACCTTAGCGGAAACGTTCGATACGGTAAATTCACCCAAAACAGATTGCTGATGTTCAAACAATTGCTCGTTGGCACCATCTGTCAAAATGTAGAACGTTTTGTTCATTTCTTTCCGGACTAATTCAGGGTCAACAACGGTTACGTTATTGACCAAATCACTAGCTTCTAGTCCGGCCCATAGTGTTCCCAATATTGTGGCACTTGTTGGTGCTCTCATCGCATCGTCTTTATCCGAACCCAGTGTGCCGGTAATATAAAGGTGTTGTTTGGCCCGGGTACACGCAACATACGTTAGCCGTGATAACTCATTCTTTAACTTAACCGCATGAGTTTTCCACAAGAATTCATAAACGGCATCACCATGAACATCCCCTCCTCGCTCCGGTAACGCTGCCAAAAACAAGGATTGCTCACCCGTTGCTGGTGACAAATGATTATCAACAATCAATAGTGGGCGGTCATCACCCCGACCTCTTTTTGCACTATAGGGCAAAAATACATAATCAAACTCCAGACCTTTCGATTTGTGCATTGACATTATTTGCACGGCATCTAACTCAGAACTGCCAGGAGAGGCAAACAACGTCATCGCCTTATCTTCTAACGCGTTAATGTTCGATAAATCAGCAGAACTCTCAAAAGCTTCCAGTAAGGAAAAATATTTCTGAGCATCTTCTTTTTCGAACATAGATGTAATCTTCTCACTAAAGACACCGTCTTCTCGTTCATTATCAACGGCATTCTCTTGCTGATCATTATAAAAACAGTCACCCCCCAAATTCGTCCACAACGACTCTACCGCATCGCGAACATTGAACTGTTTTCTGCGCTGATAATAAAACCCAAACAAAGTAACAACACGCTGTAGCTTTAACATTTCGTGAGATGCTATTTCACCCAGCCCCATATCAGCTAATCTATCCGTATCAGCATTTACAACCTGGACCAAGTTGTCCCACAAAGGGCGATATATATTGATAACATGCAGTTTCTCTAGTGTAGCTAAAGATAGTCCTACACAAGCACCACGCAGCACTGAATACCATGCAACTCTATCGGAGGGTCTAAGCAGTGCCTTTGTAATGCCTAGCAACTGTTGAATAACTGCACTTTCTTGTAACGTGTCAATATCAACGGCGCGTATAGGAATATTTCTTAATCCTAGTGCCTTTATTATCGGACGAGCATGTGACTTTGAACGAACTAATACCGCGTAGCTTTTCCCGGCCTGCTGATTTCTTAGCGCCAACACCGTTTCTGCTATAAATTCTGACTCGTTGTCCGCGTATTGAAGCTCCTCAATTTTATCGCCCTCCAATGCAGCATCCAAGTATGACTGTTGATATATTTTTGTTGTTACCCCCGCATTATCTCCACCGCTCTTTGCAGCGACTGATGGGCTGTAACATACTGCGCCCTTCTGTCCATCATCCTTTTGTGGGAAAGCAACACCAAACACGTTATTAACCCAGTTGATCACCTTGGTATCGGATCGGAAGTTTGTTTGTAATGCTATGGGGGTTAGCACCACGTCTGCAAGACGCTGCTCATGCCATACTCCCAGGAACAGTGCGATATCGGCTTTTCGAAATGAATAAATACCCTGCATTGGATCGCCAACCAAAAATAACGTTCGGCCATCACTTGGCTGCCAACCCGATGTTAATTTCTCTAACAATTGTATTTGTAATACTGAGGTATCCTGAAATTCGTCAACCAAAATATGAGAGATTCGATGATCATATTTTAACGTCAAATCCGTTGGTTCTTCAGATGAGCCTAATGCGCGCAACGCAGCCATGGATATTTCGGTAAAATCAACATTACCCGTCTCTTGCCATAGCAAATTTAGATAACCAACGGCAACAGGCATTAATTCTAACAAATCCACAAGTAATGCCCACTGATCTTCTGAGTAGCCATCAAAGGGAAGGTTTTTAATATCAAAAAGTTGATCACTAAAACCTGGGCATTCCGCTTCCAACGTGCCAATCAATGCGGTTAAATCCGCTTTACGTTGTTTGCGTAACGCCTTCTCCTCCGGATCTTTTGAAGTAGTTGGTGCAGGAAACCCCAATTTTGCATCAACGCGTTTTCGATAATTTGGTTTCCCTTTTGTTAACAACAACTCGGCAAACACAGGCCATGCTTGGGGGCTATCGATAAATGACGCATCATTCTCTGCCGCTAACGCCGCATTTAACGGCGATTCCTTTTTATCCAGCGCTAAATTATGAGCGGCATACAGCGCTAGTGACATCAGCTGTTGCTTTATCGGTTCCGGTAAGCATTGGTTCAACGCGTTGATTTGAGACTCAACAACATCTTGTAAGGTTTCTTCTAAAAGGGATTTTAGATCACCGTCGTGCTGGCGAGCTGTCACTAAGTTTTCCAACCAATGATCTCGCTTATCTAACATTTGCGCGATCAGGTTTACCGCTAAACGGTAATTGTTATCCAGGTGGGTTAATAGGCTTTTTAAGGCTTCTTCATAAAATTCATCTTCACCCAAACTATTAATGAGCTGCTTGGCGGCTTTTTCGTATATTGCTGTGGAGTTATCCTCAATAGATGGCATTGACCCCATACTACTTTCAAAGGGCATTTGTCTAACGAGAGAACTACAAAAACCATCAATCGTTTGAACTTTCAACCGGTTTGGATGACGTAATAAATTCCACCCCATTGATTGATCACGTTCGATCACAGCCTGACAAAGGTGCCATGTTTGTGCTTCATAATCATTCTCAGGGCATTCCTGCCCACTAGCATCCAGCAATGACTCAAGAACACGCTGACGCATTTCTCCCGCAGCTTTTTTAGTAAACGTTATCGCTACAACTTCCTCTGGCCTCTCAACCAAAGCAAGCAACCCAAGTATTCTTTGTGTTAATACACCGGTTTTACCTGAACCGGCAGGCGCTTGTACAATATAACTATTACGACAATCCAATGCATCCAGGCGTTGTTGAGCATCAACTAGTATAGGCATAACGTTACAGCTCCTTACGTCGGCAAAACGTTGTTAATTCACAATAATCACAACTGGATTTATTCTTTGGATCAACGTTGGCCACCCCTGCAGAGAACTCATCTGCCAATGTTGTTAATACTACGCCCCAATTGTCAACGTGAGTTGGCCAGTCTTCAATTTTCCCAATAGACGTCGTCGTTCGACCTTCAATTAAAGAAACCGCCTCATCCATTTCACCCTTAAGCCCTGAGTCCCCTTGCTTTACCACCGCAAACACAACGCCATGGACGTCTTCACGGTGTTTAATCGCATAAAGTGGTAATTGAGGGTCATCCGGTCGATCGCCTTTCCAGGCCGCTCGGGATTTCTGGCCAGTTTTGTAATCCACAATAACGGTATGCTGCCCCTCAACCAAATCTATTCGGTCAGCTTTCACTGTCACGTCCAAGTGACTTACCGATAACGTTTCTGATTGCTCCAAACTCGATATTTCAAATGGCGTACGTTTCGCCTCAACATTCATCAGCCAATACAGCACTAACTTTTCCAAACGTTTTTTCTCCAACGCTAAAAAAGTTTCATTTAGCCCTGGCGTTTGTTCACAAAACCGCTCTACAGCTGAACTAACGCTGTTTGATATTTGGGTATACATCACTTCAGGTTGATCAATTAAAACGTGTAATTTTTCTGATGATTTACAATCGACCCAGAAATTTTCCAAACACAAATGTAATAATTCACCTCTTTCTGCTGGAGATAATCCTTCTTCTACTTCTTCAACACTTTTTGCACCTAGTCGATACACGGCAAATGCTCTAAATGGACAGAGCGCTTGCGCTTTTATAATTGATGCACCACCTTTAACGTTAACGCCTTCAGGCAAAGCTTCAGCGGTATTATCAATCATTTCGATTATGGGGTTATCGATCGCTAGCAGCGATGTATTCAGCGCATGAGCAACGCCACCATTTATAGATTCTGGGTCTACAGGATGCATGGTCAACAGTGGACTGATATTAAATTCATTATCCCCCTCAAGATGATGCCAACTAAATACCGTCGAGGAAGAGGTTTTGGTGAATGCAGATAAGATAAACGAAGCATAGGCCAACTCCTTTTCTGCTGATGCGTTTGGCATACTTTTAGTTCGTTGCAAATGTTGGCAAATAAACGGATTTGGCGCAGGATTTGCTGGCCAATGTTGATCGTCAGATGACATCACCCATATACCGTCAAAATGCAAACCTGACGCCTCTAAT
This sequence comes from uncultured Gammaproteobacteria bacterium, assembly GCA_913063495.1. GTDB lineage: Bacteria > Pseudomonadota > Gammaproteobacteria > Pseudomonadales > Ketobacteraceae > 42-54-T18. The sequence goes on from CAJXXT010000039.1 coordinate 31,228, forward strand.
ACACCAAGTACTTGCATTGATGCTTGTTCAGTTTTGATTTGGAACATCGCCTCGCCGAGAGCCTGCTTTAAGTGTCGAATGACATCGAAGAACGCGACACCACCAACAACCTCATCAAACAACGCTAACATTCGTAGCTGCTCGAAAAACTTTTCTTTTAATTGAAAGTCTTGACTGGACAATGAGCGCCGACCAGGCCACCCGAGTGACTGCAATAACCCAGGTATAATCGATGCCCATTCAGAAAAACGTTTATTACCCACAACATTGGTATTCTCTGCTATTTGCAAAGTCGTCATTAAAGGATCAGTTACTTCACCTTCTGGAACCTTATTACTACTATTACTACTACTACCACCACGGGCCAATAAATTCTTGTAACGCTCTTTAACAACATTAATCGATAATTTTTCAGACTTAGCCTCAACGAGCTTGTCAGCAAACACGGAGCATTGGCTAAACCGTTGTGCCCCAACCTCCCAATAGGGACTACGTAATAACGTCCCCCATTCATCACGAGGCATTGGTTTTACGAGCATGCTCAACAATAACAATGCATCAGCCACAATACCAAAAGACCCTAAAGGGCTACCGGCAGATACATTTATTTGATCTCGCCAAGTGTTCAAACCTGGGTGGGAATAGCTTTCTGGCTGTACAAGCCGTTTGCATACCCTTTCAATTTTCGCCCTATCATCTGCAATATCAGGCGCTACCACACAATACGATGCGTTAGGATTGGCGCGACTTGAATCAACCAACCATTGTAAAGCAGCTTCAATTTCGGTGTCTTTGTCAGCGAATGATTGAGATTTACTGGTATTATCCGTTTTCCCAAACGCGAGATATACAGGTTTGCAATTACTCTGTTGTTCAAATGCGTCAACAACCGTTTTGGCGGCGGGTTCGAGTTCATCAAAACCGTAAAAGTACAGGGTGCCTTTTGCCCTAAGTATACCTTGGTCGATACAATCCTTGATAACGGGCAAACTTTCCACTTGAGAGATCCAGCCATGTTGTTGGCAAACCTGTTTAAAATCTGCAAGCCAACGTTGGAATAGGTGGGTATTGTCATTCACATCCCAACTAGGTAAATCATCGGTTTCAACCCAACGATTTAACACACTCCATGCTTGCTGGGCTTGCTTTGCAGCGCCATCAGGTTTTATCCAATCCTTGCCTTGGCGCTTAATTACCTGCTCCCACACCGCCTTTTCTTGCGTAGAAGACAACACCAATGATGACAGCACATCGGCAATGGGCGTATCAACCCATTGGGTACTTGACCCCACAATGTCTCTTGCTTCGTCAAATAGACTGTCTAACCACGTTGATAAAGGAATGATGTTGATGGATTGCCACACCTCCTTAACCTTATGGTTTTGAGCGTTATAATGGTCCAACTGTCGGTTTAGCCAAGCGGAAATTCGTCTGTTTGGGGTAATCACCACATCACAGGCTAAAATATGAGCAAATTCAGGGGAAATCTGGAGTAAATC
>CAJXXT010000040.1 GCA_913063495.1 uncultured Gammaproteobacteria bacterium
TCTGCTCGCGATGAAGACGACAACCACCAAGAAGCCAAAATAACCCTGGCAAAACGTTTGTTAGATCAACAAGGCACAGGTCGTGTGTTATTTAGAAACACACGAGATAGCATTGCAAACTTCCCTAAACGTGAATTACATTCTCATCCACTTCCCTTGCCAGAGTTATACGCTGACCTTCAAAGCCCCGTAGAAAAAATCACAACCAGCCTATACCCCGAACACGATTTTGATGACGAAACATGGATTGAAGAAGATCCTCGCGTTGAATGGCTTATCAACACATTAAAAAAGAACAAACTGAAAAAATATTTAATCATCTGTCACCACCAAGCAACCGCCTGCGCACTAGAGAAGTTCTTATCTCTAAAAGGGGCAATATTATGCGCAGCATTCCACGAAAACCTCTCCATTATTGATCGTGACCGTGCTGCCGCCTGGTTTGCAGATCTGGAAGGTGGTGCACAAGCATTAGTTTGTTCAGAAATTGGTAGTGAAGGTCGAAACTTTCAATTCTGTAGCGAACTTGTATTGTTTGATCTGCCGGTTCCCGTTGACTTGCTTGAGCAACGTATTGGTCGCCTGGATAGAATCGGGCAAAAGAATGATATCCAAATCCACGCACCGTATTTTGAAAATAGCACACAAGAAAAATTACATGATTGGTACCACCAAAGCATCAATGCCTTTGAACAAACCAATGCAGCTAGCAGTGTTATATTTAGCCATCATTATGATGAGTTCAAATCCGCCTGTTACGCAGAACAGGCAACATTTGACCTATTCATAGAAGATACACGTACTGCTACCGATGTATTGCACGAACAATTCAAACATGGCCGTAATCGCTTATTGGAGCTCCAATCTCGTGGCGACAAACATATTGAGCCTATCTTAGAAGAAATCCAAACCGAAGACGCTTCAGATGAGCTAGAACTCTATTTAGAACGTGTATTTAATCAATTTGGTATCGATAGTGAAGACCTATGCAGCACAACGGTTCACATTCGCCCCGGCTCTGAATTAGAAAACGACCATTTCCCATTTATTTCCGGCGACGGTATTACTGCAACCTACCACCGCAGTACCGCGCTATCTCGTGAAGATTGCCATTTCCTAACATGGGACCACCCCATGGTTAGAGATGCAATTGATATGATCGTCAGCGGTGAAAAAGGTAAAGCCAGTGTCTGCTTACTCAAGAACAAACAAATCAAAGAGGGCAGTTTATTGGTAGAGGCGCTCTTCGTAATTCACTGCTCCGCCCCTCCCCACTTACAACTCAGCCGCTTTATGCCGGCAACACCCGTCAGAATATTACTTGATACACAGGGTCGCGACTTATCTCAAGCCGCCTCAAGTACCGTTCTCGACAAACAATTAAAAAATGCCCGCGGCGAGTTTGTCGCAGCCATTATCAAAGAGTATCGCAAAGACGTTGATAGGCTGGTTAAGGCTGGTAATACTATTGCACAAAAACAATTTGAAACAACAAAATCAGACGCCATTGATGCCTACACTACCCAGATGCATGAAGAAATTCATCGCTTAGAGCAACTAAGCGAGCATAATGCTTCAATTGGCCAACAAGATATCGACACCCTTAAGCAGAATTTAGCCCTAGGCACAGAGCTACTTAACAACAGCTCTGTTGTCTCGCTAGATGCGGTTCGTGTCATGGTAGCGGTATCCTAACTTATGGCAATGCCTGATGAAATACTAGCCCCTCCATCGATAGATTTACCCGACTACGGGCTAGACATTCTCTATGAAGATGAGCATCTAATTGCTTTTAATAAGCCCACTTGGATGCTTTCCGTGCAAGGTCGCCTGCCAGATAATCAGGACTCCATTGCTCACCGGATGGAGCTTTACTGCGGGGTTGCACATGTCGTGCACCGTATCGACTGCGCTACATCAGGCATATTACTTTTTGCAAAAACTAAAGAAGCACAACGAGAAATTAATCGACAGTTTCGCGACCGAGAAATTGATAAAGAATACGTTGCACTAGGTCACGGCCACAGCGTGCTGGCCAGGGGAGAAATACAGTTGCCACTCATCAAAGATTGGCCCAACCGCCCGAAACAAATGGTCGATCTCATCAATGGCAAAAAATCCACAACACAATATGAAGTATTGGAACAAAGCAACCAACAAGTAAGGATGCGGTTAATCCCAATTACTGGACGCTCTCACCAACTTCGCTTGCACATGCGTGCACTTGGCCTGCCTATCATAGGTGATCGGCTTTACGCACCAGAGGAAGTAGCAAAAGCTAGCAGCCGCATGCACCTGCACGCTCGTTATCTCGCCTTCGCCCACCCTATAGAGAAAAAGCCAATCACAATCACTGCGCCCTGCCCATTCTAATCATACACATCTACTGACACTGACACCTATCGTCACTGTATATGCATTTTAAATTATAGCGAGAACATCACCTCATGAACGAGAACCTGGAACGCAGAAATCGCATCCTTATTGCGGCTAAAGACACCTTCGCCAAAGAAGGGTTTAGAAATGCGGAGGTGAAAACAATTGCTCAGGTTGCAGGTGTCGGAAAAGCTACCATTTACAAACATTTTGATAGCAAAGACCATTTACTGCTCACCATTGTTGAAGAGAACTTCAACGCTATGCGAGATGTTGGAATTGCAACATTATTAGGTAATGGCCGGCCACTTGAACGCTTCGAAAAAACCTGCCTCGCCATCGCCAAATTCCTCGATACCGACAAGGAATTCTCCTTGGTTGTAGTCAAAGAGGCTGGCGAAATAATGACCGAAATTGAACGCCTCTACAAAACGGTTATGGAAGAAAACAAGCCGTTCTCAGATGCATTTATTAACGCATTGAAAGATGAAAAGCTTATACCTGATCTCCCCAATGAGATTTTGCTAGAGCTGATTATGAACCTCGCTATTGGCACGGTTTACTCCTGGACCCTTAGTGGAACCGAACCTCTATCCAACAAGGTAACCGAGCTTTTTGGCCTATGGAAACAACAAAATGCTTCATCAACAAGCCCTGCCGTCCTAAACAAAAACTAATCATCTTTGTTTTTACTGAACTCTCCATTCTAATCTACTGATAATTAAGTCTTTTTTTTGCATATAACTTTTGTTTGTTTTTTGATCTATTTCTCTATTTGACGAATATTTACTCTCTAGCTACCTTAAGAGGAGAGTGCATATTAATACAGGCAAATAGAGGTGGTAATATGATTGAGCAGAGAAAAGAGGCGAGAACGCATTTAATTTATTACCTCCGCGTCTTTGATCGTGCAGATGACTCATTGTTCGGACACGTTGTTGATGTATCACCCACTGGCATGCTGATTACTTGTGACCGCGAACTTGATAAAAACCATCAATACCAGTTGGCCGTTGAAGACACAACGTTAATGGATCGCCTTGATGTCATTCACTTCAATGCCAAATGTAAGTGGTATTCGGAAGACGATAATGACCTTCTTGTGGATGGTGGCTTTGAACTCGTCAATCCTTCAGAGCCTATTGTCGACATGATTGCCGAATACCATTAATCCACTTTACACAAAAACGAATAATCCCAAGAACCCGCTCTTCTGACAAAAAGAACAGACATAAAAAAACCTCGCTCAATTGAGCGAGGTTTTTTTATGTTCTACAAACTTAGTTAGTAGTAAAAGTCACTACATCGCAATCTGTATCAACAACCATCATGGCGTTACGAGAACAAACAGTCACTTCGTGATCGCCTGTACGTAAACCATACAAGTTTATTTCTGTACGATTCTTCCAAAGACCGAATGGAGCACCGTCAACACTGTAACGGTAAGCCATGCCATCTTCAGATCCAGCAACATCAATGGTAACAACATCAGCTTCGATAACCGCTGAGCCTAATCCAAAGATACCTTTTGCCTGCACTCCACCAACACTTACATAAGTACGTGATGCTGTTGCAGCAGCCGTTGCTTCAACCTTAATCAAGTTACCCGCTAGTGCTACAAAGTTAGCAGCTGAATCTTCAACCCACAGGTCGCCAACATTAAATCCATATCCAGCAAAAGTAGGCAATGGAATCGCTGCAGCAGTGTTAAGGATTGTCGGTAGAACGATTGGCATAAACTCTTCTAATAAGGAGTTAACCAACGACTCGTTCAACCCTATGGTGCTTGAATCATCAATATCACGAACATTAATACTCGGCAATCCAACCACTTCAATCGCAATTGCATTGTTCTCTGCTATACCTAGATCAGCAGTTACTTTGATATCCATAGTGGCGCCAACAAACAATGACCATACTTCAGTTGTTGAGTTGTATGACTCAAAACCGATGTAGAAATCATTAAACTCTAATGTTCCAAGGCCAGCGTCAAGATCCCTTACCAAGTCAATAGTCGGTGCTGCCGTAGGAACAAATGTCATCCGAACATTGCCCGCAGAAGTATCCACACCACCAAGCTCAGGAATATCATCTGCGCCCAAAGTAATGTTCAACACACCCGCTTCAGTAGCAGCCATCAACGCTTGGTTTATCGCATTTTCTGACATGATCACACCAACATCTTTCTCATCGCCCGCAGGGGTCGTACTTGTCGGTGAAGGCAGTGCTGCACTAGTACCAAATGCCGAACCAACATTCTTAGGGCCGTTAGACGTCAACGCGTAGATGTGAGAATCAAGCGTAATATCGATACCATTGTTTGGTGAAGCAAAAGACTCAGGAAGAATAGAAGGTTTGATAGTACCACCACCAAGAACCAATTCTAAATCAGCAGAGAACGTATCCAAGAAGTCACTCACCAAATCAGGGATCATACTCTCAAGCATACCTTCAAGGATCCACTCAAATAGACCTTCAAATACTTCATAGAAAGGAATCAACAACCAATCAGGGAAACTTTCAATATCTGTTCGAATAGTATCTAAGTTAAGGTTTAGGTTGTTAACACCTACATTAACTGCAGCACCGCCGGCTGAAACGTTAACGTCACCAGAGAAGTCCACAAAATCAACGGTTAAGGTACCATCGATATTTGAGTTCGGTAACGGCCATGGCCAGTCGATAACAACCGTATAACTTGCCCAAAGGTTGTTAAACTTACCGCTAAGATCAAAGTTTCCACCTGATCCAGTTACATCCATTGCGACATCAGCAGAACCAAGCGATGCACCAGTCACGTAAGCTTTTACAGAAGCAACAATAAAGCCTTGATCCAAAATAGGATCCGATGGTATCAGCGCACCAAGATCATCCCCTTCTAAAAGGGTTTCAATTTCAGCAACCATGAAGTCAAGGCCGTTACGATTAATACGTAACGCCATAGCCTCTTCCATCACTACACTTTCATCAGCGTACTTTTGTGTGCTAGTAAACCCTAGGGAGTCTTGAGCAACAAATTCAATATAACTTGCCGCAGCAATGCTTGCGGTAAAGCTATTATCATCAGCTAAGGTAACAGCAGAACCATTCGCTGTTAATGAAGCTACACCCGATGGATCTTCTGCATAACCAACAACCGTTAGTGTCGCACCATCGGTCACTGACGTTACATGAACGACAGGGCCTGAGATATCATAGATAAAGCTAACAACTGATGTATCGGGTTTAACAACCTTCAATAAGTTCTCACCTGATAAGATGTAACTCTCAATTGAAGCCGCTGTTGCAGATGCTCCGGCATCGGTAACAGCAAATACAGATGTTATGTCTTGACCGTTTAGGCTTACTTCAAACGGATCAGGACGACCACTAGGAAAGGACAGTTGTATGTCTGGAATATCGGTATAAACCTCACCATTCACAGGATTATCGACAGTAACAGACTTACATGCCGTTAAAAACAGTGCCATAAAGGCAAACATCAAAAACCGACTAATATCGGATCGCATTGGGTATCTCCATAAATAGGATAAAAGATGTACTCAAAAACGATACAACCTCTGCCAAAAAGCAGTACTACGATTGTTCGCTAGGTATTGTTATATTTATTCATCAATTTGAGTCGCCGTTCATTGGGGTTGACTGACTCGCCTCAACATTTTTCTAACGATCACTTTGCTGCCTAATTGACCACAAAGCCCCGCCATCATACTGAAAGACCTGCACCTAATTCAATACTGATAACAGCCATAGTGACAACAAATCACTCTGACGTTACAAATCTTTACACAACACTCCGAATATATTGTTTTGTAAACCAATTATACGAAATTGATGACCTGATCAGTCACACTTTGGCGGGCAGCTTTTTATGTACCTAGAACCAAACAATAGGTTTAAAAGAACCTCAAACATCACCAGGAACAATGCGTATGGTGATTTACCCAAATACCCTGTTCAAATTTACTGACTAGCGTAAAATGCGCTCCCTGTTCCATCTATCTCAACCCATACAAACCTATCCAAGACAACGTCGGCTGTTAAATATAATGAAAGTAATTCTCGCACCAATGGAGGGCGTCCTTGATCACCCTATGAGAGAACTGTTATGCGAACTGGGTGGGTTTGATTACTGCGTTACCGAATTTGTCCGGGTCTCAAGCCAGCTGTTACCGAATCGGGTATTTCATCGAATTTGTCCGGAATTAAGACAAGGAGGCAAAACGCTTAGCGGTACCCCTGTTATTCTACAACTATTAGGAGGTAATGCTGACTTGCTTGCAGCTAACGCCGCTCGCGCATGTAATCTAGGTGCTCCAGGTATCGACCTAAATTTTGGCTGCCCGGCAAAAACGGTTAATCGTCATGATGGTGGGGCCGCATTATTAAAAAGTCCAGACCGTTTATATACCATCGTTTCTGAAGTACGTAAAAGTGTACCTGCCCACATCCCCGTCACAGCGAAGATGCGTTTGGGGTTTGAGGACAAATCTCTCGCCATTGAAAATGCCTGTGCCATCGAAGCTGGAGGGGCAAGTCATATTACCGTCCATGCTCGCACCAAAGTAGAAGGTTACGCCCCTCCTGCCCATTGGCAGTGGCTTAACACAATACAACGACAGGTAAGCCTTCCAATAATCGCCAATGGCGAAGTCTGGAATGTGAAGGACTATGAACGCTGTCGTGACGTCAGCCAATGTATGGACGTAATGATCGGTAGAGGAGCCATACGTACCCCTGACATCGGCTTGCAAATCAATGCGGCAAACCAAAACAAACCCTACGCACCTCTACAATGGAGTGATGTCTGTTATTTGATTCTAAATTTTTATCAACGAATAGAACATATCCCTACTCGCTTCGCTTGCAGTCGCCTAAAACAATGGATAGGCCTTCTCTCAAATGGATATCCAGAAGGCAAATGTTTATTTTCCCGCATTAAACGCCTAAAAGACATCCAAATAATCCTCACAGAAATTAATAAAGATATCAAAAATGGCCCGTCTTTACGTTAAGGCAAAACTTGTCCACAAAGCGAATATGATGTCAATCAGCATGGTGCCAAAAAAACATCATTTTTTATCAATTTAACAGATAAAAACTTAACCTATTGTTTTTACTCGCCTTTCGTTCTTTCCGTGCAATATTCACCCAAACCGTCAACACCCTTAGTACCAGGGGGCTACATGATGTTACAAAATCCTTATTCACAGACTTATCCACAACAACTGTGGAAAAATCATTTTCTGGACAACGTCAAAAACCCTGCTACGCCTGTTGTCCGATGATTGAGCGCATTCGTCTCTTTACCAACACCGGATGCTGTTATAGAGTGCTGCAATCTACCTTACTGTTTGAGACTTTTTGAATGACAAACTCTGCACACCTCACACCTGCTCTCACTCCATATATAGGATTCAAAACAACGGAAGCTTTACGAGGAAAACTAAATCGTTTCCTTGAAGCCGTTGAGGCGAACGACAAAACGGCAGGTTCACTATATATAGAATTTATAGGTGAACTAACCGATCACGTTATCGACACATTGCTGATAAAAATGGTTGAGATTGCTGAAATCAATAAAGTTGGGCAAAAAATCATAGGTTTTTGTGCTTCGTCATCTACCAAAGTCTCCGGCATGTTGACAAGCAAAATCTACAAAAAAATGCCTGTCAAAGAGTTATTACCCGTTGCAGACCTATGGAATAACTATTTAAAGAACTCACAAAGCGATAACCACGGTGAATGGTATCTCATCACCCCTATTTCTGAGGAATTTGGCAGTGCTTTGGATGCAATACTTGCCGAAAAAGGAGATAGCTCTGAGTTTGCTCCAAACAATCTCAATGATGTAATGCAAAAATACGATCAGCTTATGCAGATCATCATCGACACCTTCTTCTTAGAATCAACCAAAGTTGTCAAGATTGGCGCTATTACTAACAAGATGTTAACAGTAGGTGTTGATAGCGTAGAAAAAGCCGTTAAGGCCGTACTTGAAAAAGTGATCAAACCTCTTGAACCTACTCATTTTGGAAGGTTCGTAGAACACACAGAGAATTTCTATATCCGCTTATAACTTAATCCCCTGATCCTAAACGATCACTTTATAACAAAGCCTCATAAGCCCACCTAAATGTGGGCTTTTTTGTGTCCAAAAAACGTATAACTCTCACTCTTGTTCTACACTTAATTGACTACAGAGCAACTTCACATACTAACAACCTTATCAATAATTTAGCTGGAGAGTCCTTATGCGAACTTACACCAGATCTATCCTTATCACTTCGTTTTTGATGTTGTTTTCTACGTCAGTTTTCTCTGGGCAGCATTTCACTGTGGGGACAGAGAATTTGGAATACCTTCCATTTGGCACCTCAGTCGATGGCAAAGCCACAGGGTTTTTTAAAGATGTCCTGGATGAATTTGGTAAAACTAAAGGTTATACCTTTACATTGGCGCCAACTCCAGTAAAACGGTTAATGAACAACCTCATCACCGATAAGATTGATTTTAAAATCCCAGACAATCCTATTTGGGCTTCCAGTTTAAAGACCGGTAAAAACATTACCTACAGCACACCACTCACTGTCTATTTGGATGGCGTTCTTGTTGACCCAAAAAACAAAGGTACTGGTTATGAAAATCTATCCTCCTTAGTTACCGTGAGAGGTTTTACACCTTTTATCTTTCTAGATGATATTGCGAAAGGTTCCATCAAACTCCAAGAAACATCAGACTTAGCAGCGGTAATAAAAATGGTATCCGCTGGTAGAGCTCAAGGCGGTTTTGCAAATATCACCGTTGCCCAACGTTATATGAAAGATACACTTAAAAAACCTAACCTCTTGGTTTATGACGAAGGCATACCTACGGCAAAAAGTGACATCAGCCTTTCAACAACAAAACACCCCAAAGTGATTGAAGAGTTTAATGCCTTTTTACAGTCTCACGCTCAATGGATAGCTGACTTAAAGAAAGAAAAAAGTGTGCCCTAATCACTGAATATAAGTCACAGGACATAACTCACAGAATATAGCATTTACGGATATACGCCCAAACCAATACAACGGTATAACGTTCAGTATCAAACTAACATTGCCATATTCCTGTCTATTTATGAGCAACGATTATTTCTGGGATTTTGTGCAACGGTATTTCCTGATCAATGGCCCCTAATTTAACCGCCTCCTGCGGCATGCCATAAACAACACACGTTGCCTCATTTTGCGCGATAGTTTTTGCCCCTGAATCATGCATTTCTTTTATTCCTCTGGCCCCGTCATCCCCCATGCCAGTCATAATAATACCCAGCGCATTACCCCCTGCATACTTCGAAACGGAGCGAAATAACACATCCACGGACGGTTTATGTCGACTCACCAATGGCCCGTCCTTCACTTGTACTGATGCTCCAAACTGAGTCGCTTGTAATATCATGTGTTTACCACCAGGGGCGATCAGAACTCTTCCTGGAAGTAACGCATCATTATCCTCCGCCTCCTTAACGTCCACCTTACATAACTCATTTAATCGATTGGCGAAGGTATGTGTAAACTTTTCAGGCATATGCTGCACGATAAGTATTGGCAAGGTATTCGCCGGTAACGCAGTTAACACCGCTTCTAACGCTTGGGTTCCTCCGGTGGACGCACCTATGGCGATCATAGGGCCCGTTTTTTTAGTGTTACGACTAATACCTTTACTTAACATCACATCAGCAGTTAATTTACTAGGCACACGAGGAATAGGAGCGATTCGTCTGGGTTTGACTCCCGCCATATTGGCCTTAGCAGCTGTGCGAATGGCCGTGATTAGCTCCTGAGAAACCTCCGGCAAGGACGTTTTCAGGTTGGCTTTCGGTTTAGCGACAATGTCAATCGCCCCAAGGCTTAACGCCTGAAGTGATGTCTTTGATCCACCTTCTGTTAATGTAGAGCACATCACTACCGGTGTCGGCCGCTCAACCATAATCTGCTTGAGGAATGTAATACCGTCCATACGAGGCATCTCGACATCAAGGATAATAACGTCCGGCCAGTCCTTCCTCATTTTTGATTGCGCAAATATCGGATCCTGCGCCGAACCGATCACCTCAATGCCTGCAACACCGTCAAGCAGCTCAGCAAGAACCTTCCTCACAACAGCAGAATCATCAACTATAAATACCCGAATACCCATTAATTACCTCTTTTTTTTCAGGGAATTGTTTTTTGTAACGGTTCATGTTTAACCCACACATCACCACTTCCTACATCAAAAACGATACGCCGATGCCCAGTTTCTCCAACATGTGCAATCAATAATGAGATACCTAGTTCTTTCAGGTGCCTAATCGCCGCCTCCGTATTTCGAGTGCCGATGCGTTCGTCTTCTCGTAACGTTGTATTTGTTAACATATTGCTACCACCAAATATCTTAGCGTGATACTCCTTCAAATTCGTTCCACGTCGAGCAGCCTCATTGGCAAACAAAACCATCGCAGCATCTGAGTAACGTCCATTGAGTTCGCACCCATCACGTATCACACTATTCGGTGCTCGCCCCCCAGGAAGCACAAAGTGACACATCCCCCCTATATGAAGAACAGGGTGCCACAGTGTAATTGCAATGCACGACCCCAGTATTGTGTTGATTTGACAATCTGACTCACAAAAATAAAATTCGCCAGGATTAAGAAACCGACTAATGATACCCTCGTTGCTTTCTCCTTCTTTTGTTGTAGGTATGATTTTCATCATCTATCAACTAACAGCCTTTTTATACACAGTAGGAATAATCGCTTCCAATCCATCATGTATTCCTTTCAAAGATTCGGAATGACCAATAAAAAGATACCCATCCGGTTTCATTTTATCAACCAACTGTCTGATAATTTTTATTTTCGTCTCCATATCAAAATAGATTAAAACATTGCGAAGAAAAATAATGTCAAAAGACCCAATATTTCCCAATGGATTTTTTAGATTCACTGAGGAAAATGACACCTTCTGCCGTATTTTTTTATCAATCAGAAGAGTTCCCTCCTGTTCATCAACGCCTTTAAGACAATACTTATGTAAATACGCTACAGGAATCCCATCGATTCTGGTTTGTTGATAATGTCCTTTTTGCGCAGCTTTAACTACACGGCTACTGATATCGGATCCAAAGATCTCCCAAGGGTGATTACCTAACATGTCATCTAACAACATGGCAATGCTATACGCCTCCTCTCCTGTAGATGAAGCTGCACTCCATACTCTAAGCGTTTTCCCACCCTTCCACTTGGGAAGAATCTCCCTTTCCAAAAACGAAAAATGCTTTGGCTCTCTAAAAAAATAGGTCTCATTTGTTGTCAGTAAATCTATGACAACTTGTCGCTCGCCACTCTGCACAGAAGCCATCATTAAATCAAAGTACTGCTGAAACGAGTCTAGAGAGTAGTGTCGAAGCCTTTTACTGAGACGAGAGGTAACAAGTGTCTTTTTTTCATCACTCAGGTTAATCCCAGCGTTATCATAGATAAACGTCCTGAAAGAATTGAACTCACTATCTGTAATAGTAAACTGAAACATCAATACCACTCATATAACATAATTTTAAGACCTCAACTTCGATTGACCTAGTTCATCAACCTTATTTCAACTGCTTGTTCTCAGATGACCCATTACCTACATGAAAAAATCCCACAACCTGCTGTAGGTTTGCGGACTGTGCCAGCATCTCCTCGGCGGTTGCCGCAAGCTCTTCAGATCCAGCTGCATTTTGCTGCGTCACTTTATCCAGCTGTTGCATTGCAGTATTGATCTGGGAAACACCACTTGACTGCTCTTCAGAAGCTGCCGTAATTTCCTGTACCAGGGCCGCAGTTTTTGTAATATCCGGCACCATTTTCTGAAGTAGTGTACCGGCTTTCTCTGCCACTTTCACACTATCACCGGTCAGCGCGCTAATTTCCGCAGCAGCAACCTGACTTCGCTCAGCCAGTTTTCTAACCTCCGAAGCAACCACTGCGAAACCTTTACCATGTGCACCTGCTCGCGCAGCTTCTATTGCTGCATTCAACGCAAGCATATTAGTCTGGTAGGCAATATCTTCAATAATTGAAATTCTCTCCGCAATTTGCGTCATAGCTTTAACGGTGCCCTCCACGGCCTCACCACCTTCGGCTGCTGCAGAAGCCGATTCCTGAGCAATTTTATCTGTCGCTTGAGCATTTTTACTATTCTGACTAATTGACGCCCCCATTTCCTCCACCGATGCACTAGTCTCTTCGACACTGGACGCTTGCTCACTAGCGGCCCCACTTAATGAGCTTGCAGTAGCGTTTACCTGAGCAGAAGCAGATGATATCTGATCCGAATTTTCCTGAATCTGCTCTACCACTTCGACCAACTTCTGCTGCATATTGAGCATTGCACCATTGAGCTTTCCAATTTCATCATCACCACCGATAGCAACCTCGGTTTGTAAATTACCTTTGGAAATTGCCGTCAACGTGGCACGTGCCCCATCTAACCTGACATTTACAATTCGCTGAAAGCTGAAGAAAATAACAATACAAACAATGAGCAGAGCAGAAACAAATACACCGACGACAATTTGACTTATCGACGTGCTCTGCGCGACCATGTCATCTATATCGACAACAATTTCCAGTACTCCGCGCACATCACCCAGCTTCCAGTTATTTTTGGGCGTATCTGCTCGTGAGTTATGACAATCCACGCACCCCTGCGCAACCATGATGTCAGGAATAGCAACTCGAACAACTTGCTTACCACTCATCTCTCCTGTCTCAACAAATCGACTGTCTGGATTTTTTATCAAGTAATTCCAGGCGTTTTTACCAAAAGTATCTAACTGCCTTTTCTGCCGATTGGGAAAAGGAAAGTCACTGTATAAACGTAAATCCGTTCCATCCTTTTTCAATATTTTACTAAGGTCATGAATCAGGGTGGCAGGAAGTGGGATAGCGTTCTTTTCGCTGGCATGATTAAACGAAGGTTTTAATGAAGAACCAACCAGCACTTTTTTGACAACGTTTTTCGTATAGTAACCACGAATTGTTTTAAATTGATTCACTGTTTTTATAGCAGATGCGATCGCATTATTCTGGGCATTCGTATTGCCTAGTCTGGGAATTAGGATCGCCACAAAAATGGAAATAACGACCATAGTAATAAAGACTGGCATCAACAGTTTAAATCTCACGCTTCTTTTGGTGAATACATTCATGGCAACCTCCGTCGCAGTTTCTTTATGTTAAAACCCTGTTACATTTCTATTTCTCTCTTCTGTTTATCTCTACTGTTTATTTCTTCTGTTTTCCTATCGAAATACAGGCTTTCTATTGCATTTCAGTAGCAGATAATTCCGCTACCGATAGAATAACCCGGGTATCTAAAAGCACCAGTAACTGATCATTGATCTTTCCCATCCCATCAATAAAATCCGTACGGATTTTAGTACCAAAAGGAGGTGCAGGCTCTATCTCATTCGGTAAAATTCCAATAACCTCATTGACTACATCAACAGTGATACCTATTTCAAGCTTTTGTTCTTCGTACTCGACTTCTAGAATTACAATGCTACTGCGTTTTGTCCTCTCAGACGGCAATTCAGAAAACCGAAGCGCTAAATCAACCACCGGCACAACACTTCCTCGTAGATTAATAACACCGGCAATAAAAGCCGGCATCATCGGAACTCGAGTAATATTTCCATAGTCAATAATCTCTCGAATATTGAGTATATCAATGCCGTAAGCCTCACCATTCAACTCAAATGTGAGAAACTGACAACGATCTCTGCCAGAATTATCTTCCGTTAGATACCCTGTTACACTCTGCTGCGATACCTGTTGCTGCATCATTAACTCCTATGAATTAAAAGCGCTTGAACTTTGACTCGTCAATCTCGTCACCCTCATCCCTACTAGTCACAACGGTAACGGATGACTTGATTTGTGCAGCAGGTCTGGATGTAGAATTTGGCTCGCGCTGCGCACTGGTATTCGCTGCCAGTCGAAAGAACCCGACCACCTGTTGTAAATTCTCCGACTGTGCCTGCAGCTGCTCTGCCGTAGCCGCTAACTCCTCGGAACCCGCTGCATTTTGTTGGGTGACTTTGTCCAGTTGTTGCATCGCACTATTGATTTGCCCTACTCCACTCGACTGCTCCTCAGAAGCCGCACTTATTTCCTGGACCAATTCTGCCGTTTTGGTAATATCGGGGACAATTTTTTCAAGTAACATGCCAGCCTTCTCTGCTACTTTCACACTATCTCCTGTTAAGGTACTGATTTCTGAGGCGGCTATCTGACTGCGCTCTGCAAGTTTTCTTACTTCGGCAGCAACAACGGCAAACCCTTTACCATGCTCCCCTGCTCTCGCCGCTTCAATTGCCGCATTCAACGCCAGCATATTCGTCTGGTAAGCAATATCCTCAATAATTGAAATTCTCTCCGCAATCTGCATCATTGCATCAACCGTTCCATGAACAGCCTCCCCACCTTCCGCTGCGGATTGGGCAGACTCGCTGGCAATTTGATCCGTCGTCTGAGCATTCTCACTATTCTGGCTGATTGAGGCCCCCATCTCTTCAACCGATGCACTGGTCTCTTCGACGCTGGCCGCTTGCTCACTGGCGGCTTCACTTAATGAACTTGCGGTATCGCTAACTTGTGCGGCGGCAGAAGAGATCTGATCGGAATTACCCTGAATCTGCTCCACTACCACAATCAATTTTTGCTGCATATTAATCATTGCAGCATAAACTCCCACCAACTTACTTTTATCCAGATGACTTAGATCCATACTAAGGTCACCCATTGCAATACTTTCAGCCAGCACCCGAACCTCTGCAGGATCTGCTCCTAGCTGCTTCATTACACTGCGGACAAAAAGAACGGCAATTAATACAATAAACATTGCGGCAACTCCCATCGCAATCAAAATGGCTAACTCAAGCGCATTCACCGTTTCAAATGCTTCGTCTTCATCAATTTCTGCAAGGAGAACCCAATCCAGCCCTTTAATTTTAAGTGGGGTGTAGGCCGAAAGGACGTTAATACCACGATAATCAGGCGTAATCTCCGCCCCTTCATTTCCCGCAAGTGCATCAATAGCGGTAACAGTCTCTATCTTTGTCGCTAGAATGGTGTTCTCTTCAGAAAAACGAGACTGCGACCGCATCAGTTTATCAGGGCCTACCAAGTAGACCTCACCGGATTTACCAAGACCTTCTCCTACCAACAACCGGCGGTTAATTTCATCCACTGGCATTTGAAAAACAAGAACACCTGTCATTTCATCGCCATCAAAGATCGGCGACGCAATGAATGAAGCCGCTGCATTGAATGAGGGAATGTACCAATCAAAATCGTTAACAACGGTTTCATCCTTAGAGCGAGAACTTGCAGCTTTCCTGACAACATCAGCTATGCCAGAATCTTTGTGAGCCCCGACATATAAATTAGTAGCGTAATCAATCTCTTTAAATACCGAATACACAATGTCGCCTGTCTCATTATCCACAAGAAAAATATCATAATAACCAAACTTTTCCAGGTAACTGCGAAACATTGGATGGGATTTCGAATGGTTATTCGAATAACGTGAGCCATCTTTTGGGTCATCAAGCTGCGACTTACTACCTAAGGGGTGTTTGTTATCGGAAATATAAAGATATTGAGCGATAACTCCTGAATCTGAAGACGCCATTAACTGACCTGAGGAAATAGATTCCCCCGTATCCTTGGTAAATTTCGAGCCAAATTCATTATCGAAAAAACGGCGTACATCACGCCTATATTCAGCCAATTTATTTTCGTCAACACTAAGATCCCCTGCTAGGGCATGAAAGCTGTCTTTCGCATCACGCATCATATCAATCGTCATTTGATCTTCAGATAAGGTAATAATTTGATTTTCTATCTGATGAAAATAGTTTTCAATTTCACCCTTTTTAACGGTTTTGAGTGACTTAAGTTGATCAAACCCCTTCGTATATAACGCTTCCTGTGCTTCATTCAATGCATATAAACCCGTTCCAATTAACGGCACCAGTCCCGCCACAAGCATAGAAATTATCAACATCCATTTCATTTCAATATTTTTTAACATTTTCATCTCCTAGAAATAACAAATATCAAAAACTTTAAAAAACATCTTTAACGAAAAAAAACGATCATATCAACGCTGCTCTAAATGCTGCTCTAAATGCTGCCCACCATTGAAAGCTCATCAACCGACAAAACATGTTCAATGTCCAGCAAAATTAGAAGTTTGCCGTCAACCTTTGCCATGCCATTGATGAAATTGGTCTGAATCTGATCGCCCAGAGAGGGCGCAGGTTCAATTTCGCCAGGATGGATATCCAGCACCTCATTAACCATATCGACCATAACGCCAATTTCTATTTTCAAATCAGCGCTCTTAACTTCAAGAATAATAATACTGGTACGTTTGGCAAGTTCTGTCGCTTTACCTGAAAAACGTTGACTCAGGTCTATGACTGGAACCACGCTACCTCGTAAATTTATGACTCCCGATATGAATTCTGGGGTCATGGGAACTTCCGTTATGTCACCATATTCAATAATCTCTTTGATATTGAGTATGCCCAAGCCGTAAACTTTCCCACCCAACATAAAGGTAAGGTATTGCTCAGAATCTTCTGAACCAACATCGCCCATTTCGACTTTCATTTCAGTTTGGTGCATCACGCTCTCCACAAACGCCACAAGTTATGATTCATTAAATGGTTTTAGAAGACATAAACGTTTTCTGTTCAGAATTAACAACCCGACTCACCATTTCAGGAATATCGATAATCATTGCAACCTCACCACTACCGAGAATGGTGGTACCACTAATGCCTTTCAGGTTACGAAATACTTTTCCGAGTGGTTTAATGACGGTTTGATGCTCTCCCAATAATTCATCAACCACAAATCCCGCCTTCTTACCCCCAAATTGAACCACAACGATATTATCGCGATGCCTACCTTCAATATCCTTCATTTCAGCGTTTCTTTCGCTACCCTCATATCCCTTCACTCGAAACATATCTTTTAAATGTACAAAGGGAAGAATCTCACCACGTAGATTGAGGTAATTTGCATTTCCATCCTTTTCACGAAGCGACTCATTCAGTTCGATACATTCATCAACCATATCCAACGGCACGATATATTGAGCGTCACCCACTCGCACTTGAAAGCCGTCAATAATGGCTAACGTCAAAGGCAGCCGGATAGCAATAGTACTTCCTTTTCCTTCCTCACTTTCAATTTCTACTTGACCTCGAAGTGACTCAATATTCCTACGCACGACATCCATTCCAACACCTCGACCCGATATATTACTGACACTCTCAGCAGTTGAAAAACCGGCCTCAAATATAAGCTGAAATATTTCTTGGTCACTTAACTGTTGGTTTTCATTGACGAGCCCTTTTTCAATGGCCTTATTAAGTATTTTTTCTTTTGAAAGTCCACCACCGTCATCAGTGATTCTGATTACAACGCTGCCTGACTCATGAAATGCACTGAGACTGACGACTCCCTTAGCCGCTTTTCCTGTTTCCTTTCTTATTGCAGGTGATTCAATACCATGATCGATGGCATTACGAACGAGATGCATAATAGGATCACCTATTTTTTCAATCAATGTTTTGTCAAGTTCAGTTTCCGCGCCACTGATTCGCAGCTCGATATCCTTACCCGTATCACGGCTGACTTCACGTACAACACGTTTAAATCGATTAAAAGTCTCACCGATCTGTACCATACGCAACCCAAGAGCCGTATCTCGCACCTCCTCAACCAGACGCAATAAGTTTTCCATGGCTTCATTTAAATTTGCATCCGATAATTGACGCGCATTGAGATCGGCATTAGCCGAACCAATAACCAATTCACCCACTAAGTTAACCAGGTCTTCTAATTTAAGCGCGTTAACCCGAATGGTCTGCTGCGAGCTAGTGTTCTGTTGCTGTACATCTTTCTGTTTCTTGATGGCCGCATCGACCACTTCCTGTTCTACGACATTTTCACCAACCGCTATCTTGCCAAGCAGGGGGGCATCCCACTCTCGACCACCAGCGGTTATCCCATCGTTAAAATCATCTTGAATATTAAGAATGTGATCCTTCTCTCGCTCGGTGAGCGCACCGCACGCAACCAGGATATCGCCAATTCGTAATTCGTCTTCCGGAAGGTCTTCAATCAGTTGAATATAGGAATTGATATGGCTATGTGGCGGAAGGATACTGATATGACAATCATCTAGAACAAACTCAAAGACTTCCTCAATTTCCTCCTTATTCGTATTTGATGAAACCAACACAATTTCAAAACCGAGATAACAGCTCTCCGGATCAAATTCAGCCCAACCTGGTATTGAATCGTCGATGAGATTAACGCTTTTAAGCTCACCTATGTTAGCAAGGTATTTAATAAATGACGCGGGGTCCATACCATTGCGCAAAGCAGCAGGGCCAAATCGCAAGGAGATATGCCAGTTTCCACTAACAACACCATCAGATTCGTCTAACCTATCATCTAGTCGAGCTAGTATTTTTGAAGCACCTTCCTGTTCCGTTTCTGCTCTAAGTTCTTCCTTCTTTGGTTCCGTCACTGCCCCTTTATCTACGCCTATCGCTGTAGGAGCCAAGTAGGCATTTAACTTGCCAACGAGATAATCATCTCTCTTTTTAACCTCGACACTCATGTGATCCTCATCACTTAGCGCTATCTTCACGAGATATTCCAGGTGGTCCAGGTTGGCCAGAAAGAGGGACACCATATTTTCATCAACAGTAATAATACCTTCTCGAATTTTAACAAACACACTTTCTACAATATGGGTAAAATCAACAATCTCATTAAAACCGAAAAGCCCTGCTGCCCCCTTTATCGTATGGAAGGTACGAAAAATCTCATTAACACACTCCAGGGTATCAACTTCATCCTCCAGATTGTCCATACGGAGTAATGCCTGCTCTGCCGAAGCCAGTAGATCTTCCGCTTCATCAGCAAAGATATGTAATCCTTCGTCACTCATGCTACATCCCCAATAGGAAAGCGCTCACCGATACCGTAAGTTTTTAGTAGTTTGGTGACCTCACTACTAACGGCGTTCAGCTTGAATGTTTTGTTTCTTCGCTTCAGTTCACCCTCTAACGCAAACAATAATTGAATACCTGCGGTATCAATCTCTTCTACTCCAGATAAATCTAGCTCAAAACAATCATAACTATCCAGCAGAGTGGTAATCGTTTGCTTCATGGGCTCAATCACATAGATAGTCATCTCCTCCTCAACCACCAATGTACACAAGCCCTCGGTGCTATTGCTAACCGTCTTCATGTTAAGTGCCATGTTTATCACACCTTTAGATAATCACGTTTATTTGCTCTTTATAAAACCAGTTTTGATACTACATTCAACAATTTAGGGGGCTGAAATGGTTTTACAATCCAGGCTTTAGCGCCTGCAGCTTTCCCTTCCGCCATTTTCGACTGCTCAGCTTCAGTCGTTAACATGCAAATAGGGGTAAACCTGTAACTCGCGAGTTTCCTCACTTCTTTCACCAATGTAATGCCATCCATATTAGGCATATTCACATCACTCACAATCAGGTGAATTTTTTGGCCCGTTAATTTCGACAGTGCATCTTTTCCATCACAGGCTTCAATCACCTCGTAACCAGCCCCTTTTAAAGCGATTCCTACAACACTGCGAACTGACGCAGAATCATCAACAATCAATATGGTTTTCGACATGTTTTACCTTCCTGTTAAAAAAATACGACATCACCATCGTCTGACTCTTCGGACGTTTCAGCGATTTCTATTCCCGTAAGTTTTTTGTGAACGTCACGTTCACTTGTAGTGGTATACTCTCCAGCCATCTTCTCTAGAAAACGACCAACATCCAAATTCTTATGATCCTCAATCAAACCAGATAATTCAGACATGTTGCCTCTCACGTGATCTAGAATTTGTGATACACGATCCCAAAACTGCAAAGATACTAATGCGTTCTCAATTTCTGACGTAATACTTGACGAGAATTGTTCAAGACTTTCAAGTCCTTCATCTCGCTCTCTCGTTATCTCAGCATGCTCATCAATAACCGCTTGAATATTCTCGCGGGCAGCATTAAGAAGCTCACCTTCAATTGAGGCATTAGTGGAAGATTTTTGTTCCATGCTGTTAAACATTTCGTTAGCTTTCACCACATTGGTGATGATATCTGAAGCAATTTTTCCAGAGCGACTTGCCAGATTCCGCACCTCATCGGCAACTACGGAAAACCCTCGGCCGGCCTCTCCAGCTCGTGCAGCTTCTATCGCCGCATTAAGGGCTAATAAATTAGTCTGATCAGCAATACTGCCAACATCACGAGCCATTGACTCCAATTTTTCAATAAACACTGAAAGCTCTGCAATTTCCTGCTGCAACTCCTCTCTCATACCAACCAGTTTAACCAGCGAAGATGATATGCTATCTAACTTCTCTTTTATCTCTATAACAGAGTGCTCATCGCTCTCATTTTTCCCACTGACAATAGCGCGCAGGTCACTTACAATGCCAGAAAATCGTTCCGCCAGACCATTCATTTCAGCAGTAGATATGTTAATACAATCATCAATTTGATGAGCCCAGATTGGAAGATTGCTATTTCCAATTGTTTGCAATGAACTGATAGTATTTTGATATTCCTGCATTTCCACTTCAATAACAGACAACCGCTTATCCGTCTTAACGCTATGATCATTCAGACGCGTATAGAGTCTCCGCTTTCTTATACCTAATGCTAATTCTACAGTGATCAACACGAATGCAGCTACTGTCGAAAACAGCATATCGCTAGACATAATTAGAATAACAGCTATCAAACCTGCAACGCCTGCAGGTACACGATCTAAGGATATATCATTTGGTTT
The DNA here is from genome assembly GCA_913063495.1 of uncultured Gammaproteobacteria bacterium. Taxonomy (GTDB): domain Bacteria; phylum Pseudomonadota; class Gammaproteobacteria; order Pseudomonadales; family Ketobacteraceae; genus 42-54-T18. The sequence continues at coordinate 21,315 of CAJXXT010000040.1, forward strand.
GGTCACCATTATTCAGCCCCTACGGCATCAAAAAAATGGTTCAAGAAAAATAACCTGGAGTCTTTAACTTATAGTTTAAAAGCACACTTTTTACTAGATCATTGTATAAAAAAACAACAACACAGAAACAACCTAAAAAGCAGACATTAAAAAAGGCTTCCAATATTATTTTTAGAAGCCTTTTTTAATGTCTGTTATAAATAATATCTAAATCAACGACACTTAGAATCAACTACACCTTAAATCGTGTTACCTGTCCACGCAGCTCATCACACAATCCAAGCAGTTCTCTGCTAGCACCATTAGAAGCACCCGTATCCGATGCTGTATCCACTGCGATATCTTGGATACGTGTTAAGTTACGATTAATATCTTCACTTACCGCAGACTGCTCTTCAATAGCACTGGCAATTTGAGTGGTCATATCACTTATCGTGGAAATCGCAGTGGTTATCTCATCCAATGAACCTTCAGCAGCATTTGCCTTTCCAACCGTTAAATCACCCGACTCTTTACCACCTTCCATCACCTTAACTGCTTCACTAGCACCGCTCTGCAAACGCTCAATCATATCTTGGATTTCTTGTGTGCTTTCTTGTGTCCGGCTCGCCAACGTACGAACTTCATCTGCAACAACAGCAAATCCTCGTCCTTGCTCTCCCGCTCGCGCCGCTTCAATCGCAGCATTTAATGCCAGCAAATTGGTTTGTTCAGCAATACCTCGAATAACGTCCAATACTGTCACGATGTTACCAACATCACCTTGCAACGCATTTACCACGTTTGCGCCATGCTCAATTTCTTTCGCCAATTGAGAAACCGATTGTACCGTATCCGTCAGCACACCCTTTGCTGCAAAAACACTTTCCTCTGCGTGACGTGCCGAATCTGCAGCTTCCAAAGCATTTCTGGATACCTCTTGAGAAGCCGTACTCATTTCATTCATAGCAACAGCGGCTTGATCTGTTTCTGAGCGCTGATGATCCACCCCTTTACTTGTTTTCTCTGCAATAATCGCCATTTCAGTCACAGAACGATTCATACCGTTCATCGTACCGACAATTTGCACAATCAAAACCTGAATCTTTTCTACGAACACATTAAAGTTACTCGAAAGCGCACCTATTTCACCAGAGCCTTCCTTTAACCGCACAGTAAGATCCCCCTCACCATGAGCAATATCTTCTAATGCACGAATAACATCATCAATGGGTCGAATGACAACAGAGCGCATTAACATCGATAACAGAAATGATAAAACAACATCTAATACCAGTGTTTGCACGGCCAAACGTATTAACGTTTCTTCTAGCAACTCCGTGATATAACCATCATCTTTTACAACGATAGCCCGGCCCACCTTATTAACAGTACCCCCATCATCATAGGTTAACTCTCGATCAGATAAATTTTCTTCTGTTATTAACGCCTCATCTTTGACAATAACACCAGAGAGCGACTTCGAGCGGCTCGCAATTAGCTTTGTCCCATCGTATAAAAACAACCCTTTGACAAACTCTGCCTGAGCTTCAGATTCTAATATTTTCCCTGTTTGCTCGCCTTCGAAGTTCCATAAGGTTGTAGGTAAACTGAGTTGTAAACGATCGAGCAATAAAACAACCTGGGCATCCAGTTGTTTTCTCAAGGTTTTTTCGGTAGATATGTAATTATATGCACCAAAGCCAACCAACAACACTGTCACACAAGCAACTGCTAGCACATTAAATTTAACACTTATAGAATCCTTCACGGCACAAACACCTTTTAAACGCCTTCACGCTCGTTATTTCTCATAACGGCAATGTAATTAGTTAGTTAGTTAGCTTCTATCCTTATCACAAACGACAAATCCTCTTTTAAAAGTAGACGATTTATGTGTTTTATACACATAAAAAGAACGTCGAATCAGTAAAAACACCCTTATAAAGTAAACAAAGAGACTCACATACTTGCGAACACACAAACTTCAACAATAATCAGGAGACAGCGCCCTCAAATCAAACACAACAAAGTCCGTGGATATTCCTATGTTGAAACTTGCCATCATAAAAAAAATAGCCCCTAAAATAGCAGCACCAGTAGCGCTCTTACTATCGCTGATGCTCGGTGTCTCCACATCATATGCAGACAGCAAAACGGTACACCTTACCTCATTAGGATGGCCTCCTTATTCTGGTAAAGAATTACCTAATAACGGGCCATCGATTGAAGTGGCAAAAGCTGCATTTAAAGCCATGGGATATGAACTTGTTGTCGATTTTTACCCTTGGTCTCGTGCAGTTGCCTTAGCTAAAGATACGGGCTCAAAATACTCAGGTTATTTCCCTGAATACTACTCTGGCGATGTAGCCAAAGAATTTCATTATTCCGGCGTTATGGGTAATGGGCCTTTAGGTTTTGCGCAACAAACCGCAAAACCTATCAACTGGGCAACTCTGGATGATATCGGGAAACTAAATGTTGGCGTTGTACAAGATTATGTAAATACCACAGAGTTTGATGCTCGTGTTGCCGATGGACGTATAAAAGCAAAAGCAGTTACCAGCGATTCAACCAATTTAGTAAAGCTTGCAAATGGCCGTCTTGATTTAGCGGTTGTCGACCAAAACGTGATGAATTATCTTAAAAAAACCGATGCTCGCTTAAAGCCGGTGGCAAGCAAAATTGAATTTAATAGCAAGCTCTTGGAAGATAAAAAACTCTACATTTGTTTTAAGAAAAATGCAGAAGGCAAAAGGTTACAAGAAATCTTCGATCAAGGTCTGACAAAAATTGACGTGGCCGCCATTATGAAAAACGGCCTAGGTCAATAACTCGATTGTCAGTTAGCTACGTTGTAGCTATCAACCTGTAACAACAGGAAACGGGGGAAGGCTGTTTAAAATGGCCTTCCCGTAGCGTTTTTTAACAATACGGCGATCTAAAATAGAAATTTGACCTTGATCCATTTCGGTCCTTAACAATCGCCCTACCGCTTGCTTTAACTTAATCGCTGCATCCGGCACTGCAATTTGCATAAACGGATTACCTCCCTGCCCTTTAATCCATTCCGACAGTGTTTCATCCACAGGATCATCCGGTACTGCAAACGGTAATTTTGCTATAACCACGTGTTCACAATAAGCACCGGGCAAATCAATGCCTTCAGCAAAACTAGCCAAACCAAAAATCACACTATAATCACCTGCATCGATGGCTGCTTTGTGCTTTTTGATAATTTCAGATTTTGCAACGTGTCCTTGAGCCAATACGATTTCTTGATATTCAAAAGGCAACAAATCATAGACGTCTTGCAACTGTTTTCGAGATGTAAACAACACCAGAGTCGCTATACGTTTGCCTGAGTCAATAAGAAAATCCACAACAAACTGGGTATGACGTACACTGTCCGATGGGTCGAAATCCATTACAGGTATAACAATCTTACCTGCATCTGCATAATCAAAGGGACTGGGAACAACATGAAACCCACCACTACTGGGTATTCCTGTACGCATTTTAAAACGCTCAAAATCCCCTACCGCCGCGATAGTTGCTGACGTAACTATACTTGCAAAACATCGATTCCACAGATATTGACTAAGCACATCAGCAGCGAGTATTGGGCTGGAGCAAAGCTCAATATCAATACCTTGCGATACCTCGTGAAAATTCAACCAGCGCGCAGCTGGAATTTTGCTGGTTATCTCATCACGGCAATAACTTTGCCACAATCGATCAATGGCTTCCGCCCTCGCCAATTGTGCGCCAACAATCGGGTACCATTGTTCCGCCTCTGATTTATTAATATCAGAGCGCTCTCCCTCTAGCGCATCATCAAGAATGTCTGCCATTTGTGACAAATACTTTCGTACTGCTAGCGTTTCTACACAGCTTATTTTTGCCTGTTCTTTTAGTTCCGATGGAATTTTACCATTCTCAAAACGATACACGCTGTAACCATTTTGCGCATCATTACCAAACCCTCCCCTGAAATTATCCGTCTGATCCGCCAAAGGAGACAACATAACCTGCACAAGCGGCAACTGTTGTTGTAATTGCTGAATAGGGTCAATTAATTGCTCAGCAGAGGTTTGAATTCCTGTATTCGAAAATGTCTGTGCCACCGAACCTAGCAGTTTTTCTAATTCAGTTAACCAGGATTGCGTGCCACGTAAATAACTCGACGAAGAAAAGTGCCCCAATGCCTTATCAGGTAGGTGGTGACCTTCATCAAAAATGTAAATAGTATCTTCAGGAGCAGGTAAAATCGCCCCGCCACCAAGAACCAAATCTGCCAACACCAAATCATGGTTCGCGACAATCACATCAACTTTATGTAAGTTTCCACGATTTTGGTAAAACACACATTCATCGTAAAAACTACAGTTACGACCGGTACAACGATTGTGATCTGTCGTCACTCGCCGCCATACCACATCATCAATTTCGTCTTCCCAACTATCCCGATCCCCATCCCAACGCCCCTGATCGACAGCCATTGCCAATGATTGGTAAAGTTCGGCGCTCGCCTTGTCAACGGTTACAGCACGAAGTTCCTGCCACAATGCCATGTTAGGGTCATCTTCTCCTCCCGCCGTCATCAACTGATCAAGCTGAGACATGCATAAATACCGACCTCTACCTTTCGCTAGTTGATACGAAAAACGTAAGGGTGAATTCAACAATAAATCTGGAATATCTTTAGAAACAATCTGATCCTGTAAAGCAACCGTTGCCGTTGAAATGACAATTTTTTTCCCCATCGCCTGTGCCATAGGAATTGCCGATACCAGGTACGCTACCGTCTTTCCTGTACCAGTCCCCGCTTCAACGACGCAAACATGGTCATTAGATGTTCTGATACCGTCGGCATCTGTTTTTATCGCTGCTAATGCTTTGGCAATTTCTGCGATCATTAGACGCTGGCCATACCGAGGAGAAAGCCCTTTTTTCTTTAAAAAACCGCTATAAGCGGTTTGAATAGATAATTTAATGTCGTCAGAAAGCATAGTAAGTTGTCAGTTCAAAAGGATTAACACGTCATATAAAAAGACACGACTCAAAAAAGATCGTCATTTTACACGGTTTTTAACAATGACAACACACCACCAATAAAACAGTACGGTTGCCCCAACAAGTTCATAAAAATCACCGCGCTATTTATGCATCAGCATTGCATAAATAGCGACACTATCCACCCACTGTAATGCATAAGCACAATTTATTACTTTATCAAGAAAATTAGTTCAATAACTTGCTAACAGACACACTCTTCGATACCTTATTGTCCAGCCTGAGCAACGCCTTTCGTTTATCGGCAGTACTCGTAAGTAGTACCTAAAGTAGTGACTAAGTAGTACCCATAAGAAGAACCAATAAAACTTGAATACAATACCAAAAGTTATGTTTACTCGCTGTATTCAACATAATAATAATGAAATAGGAGCACTCCCAATGGAATTGACTTTCGGCCAGTCATTTAAACGCGCCAGTCTTGCGCTTTTTGCTGTCGCCTCACTAACCCTAACGGGTTGTAGCTCACTTGTTTACAAAGTTGCAGGGGACACTACCGCTACATTTGGCCAAGACGTCATGATGCCTTACTTAATGACCACCGATGATACAGGCATAGCCTGTGTTGCCGGGGAATCAATGACGCCTCTAATGCTCTCTTTTAGCAAATACACCACCAGCATCGACCAGCTTGCTGTATTAACACATATGGTCGGTGGCACCTGTGCCGATAGCCTTGCAAATGAAGCCAATCTTGAATATCTGCGCCTAGCCAACGATCGACGCATATCTGCAGCAAAAGATGCCCGCATTCGATCTAAGCGCTTTCACGCTTTAGCAGCAAAACGTCAATACAAAGCGTACAAAGCATTGGTTCGTTCTTTTGGTGAAATTGGAGAAGAATGCCCTAGCTTCTCTAGTGAGCAAGAACAGTTTGTATGGATTATTGGTACCGCTACAGCCCTACAAGCAGTACTCAGTGATACATTGGGCGGTATGGAAGCTGGTGTGCCAAAAACCATCGCGCCCAAAGCGATGCGCGCAGCAGCATGTTTAAATACCCCTGAAGGAAATAGATTGTGGTGGGGCTTACCCAAAGCAATCCACGCAGTGCTTTCGACAGTTCTTCCTGGCGCGGGCATAGAAGGCGTTGATCCCTGGAAAGAAATGAAAAAAGCAGCCCGTATTGGTGAAGATGAAGGGGTTCGAATGTCTCAAGCGCTGATGGCATTGGCTGCTAACAACGCTTCAAAAACAGCACTTGTAAAAGACACTATCCGTGCTCACGCTCATTCATTAAAGAATATAGCTTCTAATCGCGAATTTAACCTCGTAGATATCATGGCAACCGACATGATAACCGCTCTATCTGACGCATTATGGACAGAAGCCACTGGCCATAGAACACCTCATGGTGGTCTAGGCACCTTCTGGGATGACGTAGACGAAGATGACGTTGAGTTGGATATCGATATTGACGATTTATAACGTCGTTCAGTAACACCATCCAATAATAACAACTCATTAGCAATCGATAACAATCGATAGCAATACCCACAACATTACCCACAATAATACTAACCATTTACAATAAGACTTCAGGACGAGGCTATGAAATCCATTTTAAAAAAAATCATCATGCCAGCAGCTATTGGTGCCACCATGATTACCGCATCCGTTACTGCTACTTCGGCTAACGCTGCAATAGAAAAGCGCACTTTCTGTGTCTTTGATATCGTGGGCAAACAGGGCGATGTCTATAGCCTAATGCAAGATTATCGACTTGAAGCTATGAACTGGGGTGTCGATTTAACACTAAAAGCGTATACCGATGAGAAGATAGCCTCTGAAGACCTGAAGTCTGGAAAATGCGATGCTGCAGCCCTAACCGGCTTACGAGGAAGAAGCTTTAACTCCTTCACTGGAACACTAGATTCTATTGGATCAATCCCAACCTATGACCACATGCGCCAAACCCTTAAACTGCTACTAAAACCTAAGTTTGCCAAATATATGAAAAGTGGTGACTATGAAGTAGCAGGTATATCTCCTGGTGGCGCCGGATACTTATTCACTAATGACAATACCGTAAACACCGTCGCTAAAATGTCCGGTAAAAAAGTAGCCGTTCTAGACTTTGATAAATCACAAGCTGTATTAGTCGCCTCTGTCGGTGCTTCACCAGTGAGCGCAACAATCGCCACATTCGGCCCAATGTTTAACAACGGCTCGGTTGACATTATCGCTGCCCCTGCAATTGCCTACGAACCACTAGAGCTTTATAAAGGGCTGGGTGAAAACGGTGCCATTGCAGATTTTGCTATTGCTCAACTGTCACTTCAATTGGTCATTCGCCATGAGCGGTTTCCAGCGGATTTTGCTCAAAAATCAAGAGACTATTCCTGGTCTCAATATGATCGTGCTATCGAACTCATCAAAGTTAGCACCGCCAAAATCGATCCAAAATACTGGATGAAAATCCCAGAGCAAGACAAACTTGGTTATGCTGAAATGTTCAGACAATCACGCATCAAACTGCGAGACATGGGCATTTACAACGGAAAAATGTTGAAATTTCTGGCTCGAATCCGATGCAAATTGGATGCAGGGTTAGCAGAGTGTACCGCCAAAGATAAAGAATAAGCAAAAACAGTGATGACCACAAAAAAGCAGGCAACGCCTGCTTTTTTGTTGCTAACCAATCCACCTTCAGTCCACAGTAATCATCATTAGGTAATTTACGGCTATGATCCCCCAGCGTTCTTCTAGGGAATGGTTCTCCTCCTTCCCCGTTATGCTTTTATTAGTCGGTGTTCTTTTCTTTAACACCGCTGAAATGGGCTACTCTCAATTCCTTAAGCTGGGCGAAAGCCTGTGGCAAGACTATTATCTGTTACGTGGAGATATAGCCACTCCATCCTGTGACCCCAATGCCAACATAGACCAAGAACTCCAAAAGCTTCTCGCTGAACAAGAGCTAGAGAGTGACGATGAATTCGGAGACATGTTTGGCGATGACGAGGTAGATACAAGCGCCAACGAAGCTGCGCTTCGTAAGTCAATTACCGGGCAACTCCGTTTATGTAACGAAAAACATAAAATTGCCAGCGAAAACCAAGCACGAGTTACCAATAGTGTTAGAGCATTTCGAGAGGTTGATTACTTTATGCTTAAAATCGCGGCGTTCAGCCGTGATAACCAACGCTCAATTCTATCCTTACTTCTGTTCATTTGCGCCTTAACAGCCACACTTACATACCATCATATTGGCTTGCGCCCAATAATGTCTAAGCTTGATCATAAAGTTGGAGCTGGTGCACAGTTATTTGCAAACCTTGCGCTTTCCTATTCGGCATATGCCTACCTGTACAACGGCTATAACACCGGGGTTGAGATGTTATACCCCCAGATACGCTGGACTTACATGATTGGTTTTAGCGCATTAACTTTAGTATCACTCTATCAGTGTTTTAAGATCCCTAAAGATGCTGAGGAAAGTGGTTCAATCGGCAAAGCCTTTTTATCAGTTCCCTTGTATTGTTACATGGCATTTAGCGCCGCATACTTTTACATACTGAAAGAATCAAATCCTCAAGGGGTTGTTCTCTACATTGACAAAATGATGGATATGGCCAGTATTTTTACCAAAATTGGCTTATATATCTGGATTGGTATGATGCTAAAACAAACCTTCATTGGTGAGTTAGCATTCCGAATATTTAAACCCTGGAAACTTCCTCCAGAAATGCTGGCATTTGTTGCGGTTCTTGTAATGGCTGTACCTACCGCTTATACCGGCGCATCAGGTGTTATCATTATCGCAATGGGTGCCGTTGTTTATAGTGAATTACGTCGTGCTGGTGCTCGTCGTCAACTCGCCCTAGCTGCCACCGCAATGTCTGGCAGCCTCGGTGTTGTATTGCGCCCCTGCTTACTGGTTGTGCTTATTGCCGCGTTAAATAAAGAAGTCACCACCGATCAAATGTTTGGGTGGGGTGTTAAAGTATTCTTACTAACCTCCTTTATGTTTTTTATAATTTCATTGGTTGCCAAGCAAGGCCCCTTAAAAGTTGCGCCGGTTAAAAAAGCACTAGTACCAAGTTTATTCGCTTTTATTCCCTTGATTCCTTATGCATCGGTATTTGTCCTAACAGCGATCTTTTATGCCTATGTAATGGATGCACATCTTGATGAGTTCTCAGCGCCAACCATTCTTCCGGTTATTGTGTTGTTAATGCTTATTTATGAAAAGGTGTTAGCAAAACCTTATATGAACGCTTTCTCTCGTAAATACCCTGAGATTTACTTGAAATCTTACGGTGAAACGTTAGAACATGAAGATGATTATCATGACATTGAAAGGGAAGAAAAGTTAGAAGGCTCAGTAAGAACTGCTACCACTAACGGCATTGTTCACATTGGTGCACTGTTATTGTTAATGGGCCTATCATTAGCCGCTGGTGGCGTTATCGAAGATTCACACATCATTCAAGACTTCTCTGAAAATTCAGACCTATTCGGCAATATGTGGCAAACCATGGTGGTGTTATTGATTGCACTTGTCATTATCGGAATGTGCATGGATCCGTTTGGTGCGGTTGTACTGGTATCCGGAACTATTGCTCAAGTCGCCTATCAACAAGGTATAGAACCCATTCACTTCTGGATGATTACCTTAGTCGCATTTGAGTTGGGTTATTTATCCCCACCCGTTGCGGTTAACCACCTATTAACAAGACAAGTGGTTGGAGAAAAAGAGGTATTACTCGCTACAGAGGAAACGATAGGGAAATCATTCTGGCTACGCCATGAGAAAATATTATTGCCATTAACAGTGATGGGGATATCTCTAATACTTGTAGCGTTCGCTCCGCTAATTTATATGAACACGTAACACAATAGAAAATAATGGGTTGAGGGACTCTGTCTCCTCAACCCATTATGTGAGTTGCAAAATCATTTTCCCAAAAAACCTCCCGCTTTATCTTTAAACTCTTTTGTCTCTCTAATTTTTGCAATGTAAGGCATCCAGCCTTAAGTTTTCGTCTAACTACCCACCTCCTTGCCCCGGCTCAAACTCGCCAGCCTACTTGACGGATATCAAATAGCGACTATTAATTAGTTGACTAAAAACAATACCTTCACTGCTTTGGTCAGCTTAAATACCAAGTAAGGCAAACTAAACTGGGGATACATACATGAAAAAAATCAATGTATTAATGACGGGATTAACACTCGCTGTTTCTGGAAGTGCTGTTGCAGGTATGCCAACGATAAAGACACAGATCAGAGGTGACCTTGTTAGAAGTGATAGCGATGGTGCTCACGAAAGCACCTCTCTCCAAATCCCCTATATGCGCTTTGATATAAAAGGCAAAATCACAGACGATTTATCCTATCGCTTAAAGTTCCGATTAAACAAAACCTTAGCAGGGGAAAATGACGATGGCTCTGGCAAAGGTGTTGATTACGCCTATATCCAGAAAAGATTTGATAATGGAATAAAAGTTAAGCTCGGCAAGCAGTATATAAACCTGGGTGGTTATGAATCCATATTTTCTTCTCGCGACACATACTCACAAGGATCTCTTACTTGGAATAATGCATCTTTCTATCGCAATGCTGTCGGGGTATTCTATAATATCGGCGACCATAGCTTTAATGCACAAGTCGCCAATAATGATGAAGACCCTGATGATAATGCAGAAGCTAGAAGTGAAAATTTGTTATACGGTGCTCAAGCCATATTTTCCTTCGCTGATGGCATGATAAATCCCCTAATTTCCTATCATACTGATACAAATCATGATGATATTGCTGTCGGGTTACAGATAAAAGCCTCAACTTTGACCGTTGAAGTGGATAGAGTCGTTACCCAACATGATGATACCGACGCAGGTGCTAAAGTTGATGATGACAAATCTTCAACCGTATTTATAAAATACAAACAGGGAAAGTGGTCACCTCAACTACGTTACACCGTCGCGAATGGAGAGGCATACAAAGACTTTGACAGCTACAATGTCGCACTCGAATACTATCCATATGGCAATAGTTCCCTACGCTATCACGTCGCCTATGCCAAAAAAGACAACACCAAAGATGATGCAACCAGTACCAAAGACGAATCAAAAACGCTTACCGTCGGCTTTGCCATGTCATTTTAATTTATTGGAATCTAATGCAGCAAGGA
>CAJXXT010000041.1 GCA_913063495.1 uncultured Gammaproteobacteria bacterium
GATAGACATAAAAAGCGATTGAGCCATCACCATATCGCCAACCCAGGATGGCCCAACAACTAATATCTTCACTGTAAAACTGCCTTATCTAAACACAAATCAAAGCAAACGGCCGAAACCAGTTACACATAGTTAATCCAGTCGGCATTAAACTCACGACGACCATAAACCACATCAAAATAGAAGGATTGAATCTGCTCAGTGATAGGGCCACGTTTGCCTTCACCAATCAGACGACCATCAAGTTCACGAATCGGCAAGACTTCCGCTGCGGTTCCCGTGAAAAAAGCCTCATCCGCAATATATACTTCATCACGCGTAATTCGCTTCTCTTTCACTTCATAACCCAATTCAGCGGCAATTGAAAATACCGTTGCTCGGGTAATACCATCTAAGCAAGAAGCAAGTTCAGGTGTATAAATCACACCATCACGAACTAGAAAGAAGTTCTCACCACTACCTTCAGCCACATAACCTTCTGGGTCTAACAATAACGCTTCATCTGCCCCGCCTGTTAACGCCTCATTAAGCGCCAACATGGAGTTGATGTAGTGACCATTCGCCTTGGCTTTACACATGCTGATGTTCACATGGTGTCGCGTATAAGACGAGGTTCTTACTTTAATACCTTGCTCTAACGCCTCTGGAGACATATAGGAAGGCCATTCCCATGCAGCAACAATAACATGCGTTTGCAAGTTCTCGGCACGTAGCCCCATACCTTCATCACCATAAAACACCATCGGGCGTAAATAGGCATGACGAAGGTTGTTCTCACGTACAGCCGCTAGTTGCGCAGCGTTGATCTCTTCCTTACTGAAAGGCATCTTCATATTCATAATATGAGCAGAACGGAACAAACGATTCGTGTGCTCTTGCAATCGAAATATAGCAGGACCTTTATCGGTCTCGTAGGCGCGAACACCTTCAAATACGCCCATTCCGTAGTGCAATGTATGTGTCAACACGTGTACCTTCGCATCTCGCCAAGGTATCATTTCTCCATCAAACCAAATCAGACCGTCACGGTCGCCCATAGACATGAGGCTGCTCCTATTCGTAAATGTAAAAAGGGGGACTATAGCACAATTTTATGGGCACTGGTTATCCCCCTAACACCTACTTATATGGTCAATCCTTCATCTCTAACTAGCTTCTGGCAATAACTTAGCCCAAAGTGCTCTGACCGCCATACGGTAGGTGATAAATTCGTTGCCTGGCACTGTATTTTTCTGGTTCTGCAACGCCTTTCTGTGCGTTGCATGGCGATAAATAAGATAAGCCTCTTCCAGCATCAACACGTCATTTGAATCCATAAGATCTAACGTTTCCAAGGTATCCAGAATACGCACATTATCCGTCCAGCGTAACAATTCTGGGTACTCTGCCCCCCAATGCAATACACAATATTGCACCAGAAACTCAATATCCACGATGCCGCCAGAATCTTGTTTTAAATCAAAACGTTGGCTTTTTTGCGTCATTTCCTCAGTGACCTGCACTGAGCTATTACCTGCTAGGTGATCGCGCATTTTTGTGCGCATTTCTAACACATCAGTGGCTAACTGAGTATTCCCAGCAGCTTTTTTCAAAATATTCACTCGCTCTTGCTCAAAATGTTCAGCCAATACCGGGCAACCTGCAACCACACGCGCTCTAACTAACGCTTGATGCTCCCAGGTCCAGGCTTTCTCATCCTGATATCGCACAAACGCATTCAAGGATGACACCAATAGCCCTGAATTACCCGATGGCCGTAAGCGCATATCCGTCTCATACAACATACCAGAAGCCGTTCTTGTGGAGACAATATGGATAATACGCTGACCAAGGCGTGCATAAAAAACACTATTATCGACACAACGCTCACCATCCGTCGAATAATTAGCCGGGGCGTCATGAATAAACACCAAATCCAAATCTGAGCCATAACTCAGCTCAATTCCTCCCGCCTTACCGTACCCCACAATAATAAAATCAGGGTCACACAACGTCCCGTCAGCTCGCTGTGGCGTTCCGTACTTATCCACCATTTGCTTCCACGCAATGGTTAACACCTGCTGCATTAACGTTTCAGCAATCCATGTTAAGTAATCACTCACTTTCATTGTAGGTAACGTACCTGTTATATCTGAGGCGGCAACACGTAACAAATGCGCATGCTTAAACTGACGTAAACACTCCATCTCCCTTTCTGCATCATCCTCGGGAATACGCAACATTTGTTGGCGTAAATCATCCTTTAATTCTTCAAGCGTTGGAGGAGAATATAATGTATTAGGGTTGATCAGTTCATCCAGTAAAATCGGGTAACGCTGAATAATATCCGCCGCCCAAGCACTGGCACCACATAACGTCGCCAAATGTTTAAGCGCCTCCGTATTTTCCACCAATAGTGCTATATAGGCCGACCGACGCAATATGGCTCCAACCAATACCACAATGCGCTCTAGCGCCAACAAACTACATTCTTGCTCACTACAAACCGTGATCACTAAGGGCATAAGTTTATCCAAACGCTGCCTTGGTACTTCTTGTAGTTGCTGCACGCCTTTACCAATTTTAAGGTTTTTTAATACGCTTAACGCGTCACCGGCATTCTCAAAGCCCAATGCGGTTAAAATGGCCTCATTTTCCTCAATACCCTCCTCCTCTGCGCAATTCCAAAGGGCGACAACACCATCAACCTCGGCATCCTCTTTCAATTCTTCTTCTGGGGAAATAACCTGATCAAAATGTTGCTGAACCATTTGCCGACACTCATCCAACTCAGGTTTAAATTCCTCCCAGCTCTTCTGATGCATTCCCCAAGCAATACGTGCCTGTTGCAGTGTGTCATCTGGTAATACTTGTGTCTGGCGATCTTGTAATGCTTGGATTCGATGCTCAACTTCCCTTAAATAAACATAGGCTTGCGAAAGCTCCTCCACTGCCTGCTCAGGCATCAACCCCATTCCTGCGGTCATCTTCAGGACGTTTAATAAACGCCGCTCTTGCAACTGCGTATCTTGACCACCACGAATTAATTGAAATGCCTGGCCAATAAACTCTATCTCTCGAATTCCCCCAGGGCCCGTTTTAACATTCTCTGAAACACCACGACGCAAGACCTCCCGATTAATCATTCCTTTCATCTCACGTAATGATTCAATCACACCAAAATCAATATATCGTCGATAAACAAAAGGACGTAATCGCACCATTAGCTCTTCACCATCACCTTCACCCATGGCCCGGGCTTTGATCATCGCATAACGTTCCCACTCTCGGCCCTGCTCTTCATAGTATGCCTCCATACCATCAAAGCTCAGCGCTAACGCTCCAGTACTACCATAAGGGCGTAACCGCATGTCCACACGAAATACAAAACCCTCCGCAGTTGTTTCATCAAGGGCTTTGATAAGCTTTTGACCCAAGCGGGTAAAAAACTCGCGATGACTCAAACTTCGCTTTCCCCCTTGGGTCTCCCCCTCTTGAGGATAAACAAACATCAAATCAATATCCGATGAAAGGTTTAACTCAAACGCCCCCAGTTTCCCCATTCCCAATACCACCATTTTTATCGGTGTATCAGTACTCTCATAACAGGGTGTACCAATCATGGGTTGAAGCCATTGATAATGTAATGCCATCGCCTCCGCAACACAGGCATCCGCAAGCTCAGTAAGATCTCGAGTCACTTCCGTTAAATTTGATAATCGGCAACTGTCACGCCAAATAATCCGCACCATATGGAACTGTCGAAACCGTCGCAGCGCTATTGAGAGCGCTTTTTCATCGTTAATATCAGCTAAAGCGGTCTGCAATAAGGTTTGAATTTCACCAGACTGGAATTGACGTGACAAAACGCCTTGCTCCCAAAGTGACAGCAGTAACTCGGGTTTTCGCGTACATTGATCCATTGCGTAATCGCTAGCGATTGCCACAGACGAAAACTGATCATCAAAGCTTTTTGGTAGGGCGTGTAATCGAGCTGACATATCAGCCCCTGTCATCGCACCCTGTACAGCACTTTCTATCGCACTCTCTATAGAAGCCCACGCAGTTGTAACAACACACTGCAAAGATTCAGGCATAGAAGATAATTCAAACGTTCGCATTCAAAAAGCTCCAATAATATAACATTTTGGACAAAACCCTCTCGGTAACCTGGCTCAATCTAAAACCTTAAACACCAAGGCTTAACACTAAACAGACATACCCAATTTCTTAAGAATAACCTGTTTCTGCCATAAAAAAACCTGATATGGATCAGACCAAAGAACAACATCATTTGTTTACGCTACGCACCCCCGCATAACGGATCAAAACATGTGAAACCACCATGACACCAACGAATATCAACTACACTGAATACTCTATACCTCAGAATCTACAAACCTGCCAACAAGCTCAATAACGACCTAATCAACACGGTGCCTTATGAAGAACAAAACCATGCTACCCGCCCCCAAAGTATTATTGTTTGATTGGCACGGTACCTTGGTTGACACACTAGATGCGATGTTTGAAGCCATGGAGGAAATGTTACCCTTATTAGAAGATCTGGATCTTGTAAAACAGCTACTTCCTGAAAAACAATGCAGAACACAGGATGATGTAAAGTTAGTACGTTACATCCGAATATTCAGACGTTTACATCCCAAAATACTTGCTGAACGTAGGATATCGCGCACCGATATTTTTAACGCTATTTTTGGAACAAACACGACAGCAAAAACAATTGCCCATAAAGCCTACAACGAATGTTATCGAAACTATTTTGGCAAAGTCCACCCCTTTCAGGAAGGTGTTGGAGAGTATCTCAATACGATAAAGCAGCTTGGATTAAAAGTGGGTATTGCCACTAATCGTAGCCGTGAATTTCTCGATCATGAATTACAGATTGTTGATGATGGAGAATGGATTAACTATTTTGACACCAGCGCATGTGCAGATGACGTTAGCGATTACAAACCAGACCCCGAAGTAATTAACGCTGCACTTGCTGCTATCAATCGTATGCCAAATGAAAAAACATGGTACATAGGGGACAGTTATCTCGACATGGTCACCGCACACAATGCAGGAGTGACCGCCATTTTTTACAACGGAGCTTGCTGGAACAATCAGTACATTGAGCAACTGTTCGAACACGACAAAGGTAACGCCCCCGACGCAGTTATTAATAGTTTTGATGAACTAATGGATCTTTTAGAAAATGTACAAACAAGTGGCAGCACTATCTTTTCTAAAAACATTTCAGATATTCGTCCGCAACAATTTCCTGCACCCAAACATCCACCTCATCGAATCGAACCTGACTGGCACCCCTCAGTCGCGGAAATCACACCACCCAAAGCCATCCTTTTTGACTGGCATGCGACTTTAGTCGACACACTTGATGCCATGTACCATGCAGTAGACGACATGCTTCCTGAAATGCGCGACAAAGGTTTACTCGATCGAATGGTTGACCCGTCAGAAAGTAAATCTCCAGAAGATGCACGCCTCGTGGAATACGTTCAAAGTTACAGTCAACTTCACCCCAAAGTAAAAACTGATCGAAAGATTTCTCGAACCGATATTTTTGAAGTGCTTTTTGGTGATGATCAAGATGCCAAACAAATAGCACACAAAATATTTAATGTTCATTACAGAAATCACTACGGTACTGTTTTACCTTTTGAACCTCAGGTACGAAATTTATTGGTTGGGTTACGAGCATTACCCGTTAAAGTCGGCGTCATCACCAATAGAGATAGGGAGTTTTTAGAACATGAAATAGCGGCGGTAGAAGGTACTGGCTGGGCAGATCTATTTGATACCGATATATGTGGTGATGATACCGAACGTCGCAAACCACACCCAGACCAACTCTACAAAGCAGCAGAGGAGTTAGGCTTAACGGTAGGGCCCGATATATGGTATGTAGGTGATAGCACCACCGATACCATTGCCGCAAAACGCGCAGGTATGACCAATGTATTTTTTAACGGTGCACAATGGGATTTACCGTGGTTAGATAGAATTTTTCCAGGCACTGAAAAACATCCCCATAAACCTGACGTTGTTGTTAATGATTTTTCTGAATTTTGGGCATTAGTATTAGCGTGTTTGGAGTAATATTACCACATTCAAAATATCGCTTATTCTCAAAGATCAATGAGATTAATCAAAAACAATACACCTTTCCCCTCTTCACTTTTACAATCAATACTACCCTTTAAATCTTGAGTCACTTTGTTGTAAATAATATTCAATCCCAAACCCATATTCAACACCGCGCCGCTCATCGACCCGAATGGTTCAAATAGCCGTTGTTTATCCAAAATGGAAAAGCCCACACCATCATCACTATAACGAATATTCAAATCCCCCCCTTGCTTCTCGACATAGATATTTATTATTCCTTTTTTTTGTTCCTTGAATCCATGAATAATTGAATTACTAATCAAATTGGTAAATATTTCATTAAATACGGAAGGATAACTGTCTATTTTAACATCTTTATCACAAGACAAATTGATTTTGTAAAAATCCACATCCAACTCATTATTAAAAGGGGCGATGACATTTTCTAATAACATCCTCACACCAAATTCCACCGTTCCCATCCCATAATTATTCGTTGAAATTAATTTTATACGAGAAATTATATCAATTGATTTTTTTAGATTACTATCAACCAAAACAAGACTTTCCAATATTCCCTCAATGTCTTTCGACAAAGATTCATCCTCACATTTATCAATTTTTTTCAACAATCTATTAGTAACCGAAAGGCCATACGACGCAGCAGTTACAGATATACCAATAGGTGTATTAATCACATGCGCCAAACCAGAAATGACATTTGTTTGTGCAGCAATTTTTTGCGAATCTAACAATTGAGATTTTGTTGCTTTTAATTCTTCAACAGTATTTTCTAATTTTATAAATTGAACTATTTGCCTGAGATCCATCTCTATAAGTTGGCAAAATTGCTGCAGCATCGCTGCATAAGCTTTTGAGTAATAGTTTTGCTTACAGTCTAATATGCAAATCGTTCCAAAGACATATCCATCCGGCCATCGTAAAGGTGATCCTAAATAGGAAATCATATTCAACTTAACATCTGGATTATTATTCCAATCAGGATCTTTCAGCGCATTAGGAACAAGCAATTGTTCCTTAGTATCCATGACAGTTTCACAATAAAGTCCTGTATTTAAACTCGCTTTCTCGCCTTTCTCATAAGGATTTCCATCAGAGTGACTACTTAGAAAAACTTCGATATCTTTTTGATCAACTCGCATGATTAATGCAGCAGGAACATCACATACCTCTGCCAATACATTAATACTCTGTTGCCATTTCTGACAAATCTCCTGCGCAACCCTAAAATCATCCCCCCTATGAATTTCCAATTTTGTCACGCTATACCTCCCATATCGAATTCAATAACACATGATAAAACGAACCACGATATCAATGAAAAATTTGAGACACTTCTCGAAAGTATAGAAGATGTACATATAGAGTAAAGCGTTAAGCGGCGTAGTATGATACCAACATTACAAGAAATACCATCTGACGCTGCATTTCTCCAATTAACATCAACTTAGCAACGTATAGATTTTGCGGTCAACTCAACAACCCCTCCCTCTTCTGGCAACTCACACAAAACTGGCTTGCCACCAGCCCAAAGATAAAAATCAACATCAGAACGTTCTTCACGCACCGGCTGCTTAAATGAAAACTCGGCTACTATGGGCACCCCCTGCTCATTCACTTTTTTAACAACCACCGCCATCACACTTAATCCAATCGTATCCTCTACATCAAACCCCTGATTCGGATCACGTAACAAACCTTCATTATGAGCATCATACAAACCCTGCTCCGCAGAGATCTCGATTGTATGCTCATCCACAACACGTAGTGTGATTTCTTTTCTTCCAGAAACTAAAGGCAACGTATGTTTAGCAACCGGTAAACCTTCAAACAAACGAATGCCATTAACATAACCTGCCACACTGGACATCGGTGGGTTAATAATAACCGCTGTATTATGTTTATTACTTTCTGTAATAGGTAAGTTGCGAGCCCCTTTGTTTAAGGCATCATCCATGCCCAAACGAATTGACGCTGCCTCTAACGGTAACAGCAACGGGGATATAACAAATTGACAAAATATCAACAACAAAACAATAGGTAACATTAACCATTGTTTATTACCAGCAACCCAAGCACTTCGCCATTTCGCTAACAACAATCCTAGCAACCCTGCCGCACCCAAACTGACACACATGAGCAACCGACTGTGTGGAATTGTTGCACACACAGGTAATACACATAATATCAGTCCAGCCAACCAGAAACGTGCACGCCTATCGCTAACAATAAGAGGCACAATACTAACGGCCAGCACCACCAACAATATCATCTGTACCATAAACTTTGGTTGTGATGGTAATGCCGATAATAATTCAGGCGGCATTGCAAAAAACTGTGCCGCTAACAAGCTAACAGAACGTTCTCCAAACACCTGTAAAAACAAAACAACATCATGACCGGGGTCTATATAGTGACCTGAATTCTTCGCACCGTACTCCATTGCTGCACGTACCACCAACCACAGCACACCCAGAACGGCATAAGGTACAATAGCGATCATTCTTCGTATAAAGGTGTCTTTATCTAGGAACAGTGCATAAGAGAAAAGATACAACCCTGCACTTACTGCCAACTCCCCACTAAGCAATCCTGCGCTAAAAAATACCAAACCAAAGATCAAACTTAATAACCCACCCTCTTCACGCCAGCGGTGATGAGCTCTTAATGTTAATACCACAAACAGTGTCGCCAATACTGCATTACGATTTGCTAACCAAGCGGCAGGCAATCCATGGGTATAACTTAGCGCAAAAATCCAAAACGCCCAAAAGGTTGCTGACAATCCCAGCGACTCCTCACTTTGCTTATTGCCCTGAATGTCATCAAAAAGCTTGGCCGTAAAAAACAATAATAACGCGAAATACAACAATCCATGTACATGCATTAACCATGGCCATTGTGATAGAAATAAATAATCAATACCGTGGGTAATTTCAGAAACCGGCCGCCAAAATGCGTACTGGACCGTATCCAGCGTCCACCATGGCACCATACCTAAATCCATCAACTGATGCGTTCGTTCGGCCTTCCCATCCAAAAAACTAAACAATCCAAAAATACCGGCTTTATCTGAGGTAGCAGGTAACAATGTTTGCTGAGTCACTAAACTCCAATGAAAATAATCATCTAGCTGCAAACCAATCCACAAGGCGGGACTTACCAAACACAGAGCGATACCCATCGCCCACCACTGGTATGGTTTAGTTTCTCTCAAAAGCGACATCTTTATCGCCTTAAATTCATAATGGGGCGTTCAATTAATAGGTAAATAATAACCGCTACAAATATGGTGGTAAAAGCACTAGCGGCAAAAACCACCCCCACAACCTCATAGGTACTCCAATGAACATACAGCGCAGCATTGGCTTTTATTTCAGCCAAGACAATAGAACACACCACTGAAATTGCAACCACATGAACAAGATACATTGAGTATGACAACTGTGCCAAGGGGTACCAAAAGCGATTGCCTAATAAAAAGTTTAACCCCGTAGACAACGCACCTTTTTCTAAGGAGGCAATGATTAGAACACTAATAGCAATACTAAAAATATTTCGACTCGCCACCTGATAAACCACATTTAACGTAGCATAGCCATCAAACCTCACACTAATCATAGGAATGATCATTAGAGCTATCAGTACAGCAAAATTTCCCCAAGCAAATATTTTACCAATAGTGCTGGAAAAAAATGTAGCCAATTCCGAGCGATGGTATTGATAATAATAACCCGCGATACAACCCGCCAACAACGCCCCAAAACGTGTGTATAAATTATCGTACAAAACAGAAAAATGATGCGCATGAAAATCACGATCAACAGCCAACACACTTTGTGGTGTATTAAATATCCAATCATCCGTCCACATTACCCACCAGCGAACAAAAAAGGAAAATGCAAACAACACCCACATCCAACGTAACGGGTTCCCGGTATATTTCATTAAACCCATAAGCAATATTGGAAATAACAAATAAAACTGCTCTTCTATAGCAAGTGTCCACGTCCAATTCATCGCCTGCGAGTCATAATCAATAAAGTTATTCACGTACAAGACATTTGCCCATAAATTTTCTGTGTGGCTGCTTTCCATTTGCCCTAACAAAATCCAATACAACATAATCACAAAGTAATACACCGGACTTAATCGCAAAAATCGACGAGCATAAAAATTGCCCATTTTTACGTGGCCTAATTTATCAATTTGTCGCAACAAAATGCCCGTAATCAGAAATCCACTGATCACAAAAAAAACATCGACACTTTTATCGCTGTTCCAAACCCAAGACCAGAGATATCCGCCCTCTTCAATCACCTGATTAAGCTCTAAGTTTGGATTCATCACTACATAAATAGTGAAAGAGTGGAACACCAGAATCATCATCATCGATAACGCTCGAAAGCCATCAATCACGCTAAAATTAGCGGATGGCCTAGAGAAGAGATGTTTAAGGTTGTGAATTGGGGAAAACGCAGAGGTTAATCGACTCATAAAATCAGCTATTACTTCATTTTTATTATTTACTAGCGGTGAAACATTCTAACAGTCTAGGGAAACGAAAGGGAACGACCCAGGTCTAATTCACTGAATTATTTATAGGTCTTTTAAATGCTCTATCGGGAGCTTGTGGGCGAAACCCGAAGCACTTCTTCAGGTGTTGTCATACCAGCGGCAATTTTATTGGCACCACTCAGCCTTAAGGTATGCATGCCTTCCTTCATCGCCTGTTTACGAATATCACTTAAAGACGCTGAATGTGCCACTAATTCCTTCACCTCTTCCGATAACGGCATAATCTCATAGATGCCCATTCGCCCCATATAACCGGTCTTTCGGCACTCTAAGCAACCTACCGGCGTCTTCACCTTTTCGGGTTTTTTACCCTTCCACGGAGCAATCAACGCATGCCACGTTTCTTCATCCATATACGCATCGCGCTTACAGTGTGGGCACAAGGTTCTTACCAAACGCTGAGCCATCACCCCCAATACCGTAGCGCTAATCAAATAGGGGGGCACCCCTAAGTCCATTAATCGGGTAATCGCTGAAGGGGCATCGTTGGTATGCAAGGTAGATATCACCAAATGCCCCGTTAACGCTGCCTGTATTGCTACATTCGCGGTTTCCAAATCACGAATCTCACCAATCATAATGATATCGGGATCTTGTCGAAGTAAGGCTTTAACCCCATCGGAGAAACTTAATCCGATGCCATCAATGACCTGCATCTGATTAAACGCAGGCTCTACCATCTCAATGGGGTCTTCAATGGTACAAACATTCACCTCTCTGGTCGCTAATTGCTTCAGTGATGAATATAACGTGGTGGTTTTACCTGAGCCCGTAGGCCCTGTTACAAATACAATCCCCGTCGATTGCGAGACCATCTCCTTCCAACGGTCGTAATCCTCGTTTTCCAAACCCATTTCTGCAGGTGTTCGCATTAATACATCCGGATCAAATATACGCATCACCAGCTTTTCACCAAAAGCCGTGGGCAGAGTAGACAAACGGAGCTCTATCTCAAGATCATTTTTACCTTTGGTTTTTAATCGGCCATCTTGTGGTTTGCGCTTTTCCGCTACATTCATTCTACCCAGAATCTTGATCCGGCTTGTCACTGCGGCGGCGACAGTAGCCGGTAGCTCATAGACATCATGTAGCACACCATCAATGCGAAACCGTACATGACCAATCTCTCGACGAGGCTCCAAATGAATATCACTCGCACGCTGCTCAAACGCATATTGTAATAACCAATCCACGATATTAACGATATGTTGATCATTGGCGTCTGGTGAGGATAAATCACCAAGCTCTAACAGCTGCTCAAAGTTAGTAACACCACTAAGGCTCTGCCCCGCGGCCCCGGTAGCACCACTCACAGACTTGGCTAAATTATAAAATTCAACGGTATAACGCATAATATCCGCTGGATTTCCTACCACTCGAACAATCTCTTTACCACCAAGAGTTTGCTCTAAGCCGTGGCGCCAAGCATCAACGAATGGCTGTGCACTGGCGATGATGACCTGCTCATCGGTCACTTTCACTGCCAATATCTGGTGGCGCTCGGCAAACGCGAATGACATAACAGAGGTGATCTCTTTGACATCAATCTTCAGTGGGTCTATATAAAACACCCGCTGACCAGACTTTTTCGCTAACCACTCAGTCAACCGCTCAACGGTTAACACTTCATCATCTGAATGCTGATCTTTAAACTCAAACTTCGCTAAAAACTGGATCGGATTCCACTTTAACTCTTCTTTTTCACGTCGACTGCCAGAAGCAAAGTTATAATCCCGCTCAGAAATACGTGCATCTTCCAGTAATTCATCCAACACCCAACGTAAATCAATTTGGATACTTGCATGATTGCTATTAGAAGTACTACTGAGTTTTGTGTTTTTTGAGATAACGGGATCCGATGACGGTTTATTCACTACTTTTATTTCCTAATGACCTTATTCGATGAGTGTAGCACTCTTCATGAGGGCTTATTTGCACATTTGACCTTTAAGACAGTAGAAGCGAACTATAATTTAGTAAATTCAAAGCAACTGACCCCCTTTATGGCAAAGCTACTAAACTTCCAATCCCCCTTCTACGCCGCTAGCGAGTTCCCGTTTAACGACGGCATTCTCAAAGGTCATCTGCAAAAAGAATCGGATGCAGTCAAAAACCTCCTAGGCATCTACAAAATCCCCCAACTAACGCTAGACACCGTCCGCGCCTATACCGAAGATTACATTCAAGCCATCCAAGACAGTAAAGGTGGCGTAAAAATAGAAACCTTCCTCAAAGAATACGGGCTCGACAATCATGAAGGTGTCATCTTAATGAGCCTCGCCGAAGCCCTTTTGCGCATCCCCGATGACGACACTGCAGAACGCTTTTTAAAGGACAAACTACATACCGGAAACTGGGCACTTCACGCCGGTCACAGCGAGACTTTCTGGGTAAATTTCTCGACTTGGGGCCTTGTGCTCACCGGCAAACTGCTGGACAACAACCCCAAAGAAGGCCGCATGGCCTGGTTATCGGTGCAAGTACAAAACCTACTGCGTAAAATGGGCGAGCCCTTAGTACTCACCGCAGTTCGACAAGCCATGCTCGTCATTGGTCAGCAGTTTGTCTCAGGGCAGACCATTCATTCTGCCCTAGAAAACGGCCATCAGGAGCGCGAGCAAGGTTATTCACATTCCTTTGATATGCTGGGGGAGGCCGCTATCACGCAACACGATGTCGGTCGCTATATTGGCGCCTATAGCCACGCTATAGAGGCCATTGCAGAACACAACAAACAACTCACCAGTCAACTCAGTGATGATGAGAATTCACCCGCGCAGGCATCACTATCCAGCTCTCAATCTAAGAACAACCCCCCAATACCTTCCAGTATTTCCATTAAGTTATCCGCACTACATCCACGTTTTGAGATCCGACAAAAACATGGTTTAGAACAATTAAAAGACAATCTATTAGGCCTACTCACCCTGGCCTATGAAAAAGATGTTCCCGTTACCATTGATGCGGAGGAAAGCTGGCGACTCGAACCAACCTTGATGATTTTTGCACAAATTATCGGTACAGAACCCTTTAGACACTGGGGTAAGCTAGGAATTGCCGTTCAAACCTATCAAAAAAGTGCCTTAGGCGTACTGGAGTGGCTAAGTGCACTTAGTAAAACCATACACTGTTTAATCCCCGTTCGACTGGTAAAAGGCGCCTATTGGGACAGTGAAATTAAACGAGCACAGCAGCTAGGGTTAAAGGAGTACCCGGTTTTTACCTCAAAAGCCCACACTGACTTATCCTATCTGGCTTGTGTGCACACTTTGATGAAAACCAAACACTTTTTGTACCCACAATTTGCAACACACAATGCTCATACCGTCGCTAGCATCATCACCTTAGCTCAAGAGTATCACTACAGCCATTTCGAGTTTCAACGCCTTCACGGTATGGGGCAAGCGCTACACGATCATGTCTTGAAAAACGCCGATAACATTAACTGTCGTATCTATGCCCCCGTGGGAGAGTACACACGCTTGCTCCCCTATTTGGTTCGCCGATTATTGGAAAACGGAGCATCAACCTCCTTTGTGCGTTTAGTGAATCAGAACGTCGATGCCAGCTATTTAGCCGAAGAACCCGTGTTAACCATTAAAAATACCGACAAACTTAGCAACCCGTACATACCCTTACCAGCAAAGTTGTTTAGCCCTGTTAGGAAAAACTCACAAGGTATCAACCTTGAGTCTTCTCAGGAGTTACGCCTACTAAAAAAAGGCGTGGAACCATTCTTAAATAAACAATGGAATCTTCATGATGTAGGTGATGTAGGTAATCTAGATAAGCCAGACATTACTGCAGAAAACAAAGGCACCTATACAAACCACGATAGCAAATCAACAAACAACATCGGCAACTCCATTGATAGCTCAATCAGCGACAATGTTAGTAAAGACATTAACAGCGTCACTCTCACATCGCCTGCAGATACCAGTGACATCGTCGGTTCATTTATCCCAGCAACAAGAAACGATTGCCATCAAGCCTTTGATACTGCAGTGGCGGCCTTTAACCAATGGAAAAAAGTCAATGCTGACGACCGAGCTGACTATTTACTACAAGTAGCAAATCTGTATGAAGAAAATAGCCATGAGTTAATGGCCTTGGCGATGCGTGAGGCGGGAAAAACCATTGCTAATGCCAATGCAGAGATACGTGAGGCCGTTGATTTTTGTCGATATTACGCTCAACAAGCTCGTCAACAGTTAAGCGAAAAAGCTCAATTAAAAGGTGTGACCGGTGAGCGAAATACATTAACACTTGAAGGGCGTGGCCCCGTATTATGTATTAGCCCCTGGAACTTTCCCTTGGCAATTTTTACCGGTCAAATTGCTGCGGCATTAGCGGCAGGTAATACCGTTATTGCCAAACCTTCAACACTGACACCGTTAATCGCCCACCGTGCCGTGGAGTTGTTCCATCAAGTTGGAGTTCCAAAAGACGTTCTACAGTTCTTACCTGCAGCGGCCAATAACATCGATAGCTCGATATTAAATGAATCAAGACTTGCAGCCGTTATGTTTACCGGGTCAACAGCGGCCGCAACCACGATTAACCGGAAACTAGCGTTAAGAAACGGTCCCATCATTCCATTTATCGCTGAAACCGGTGGCCAAAATGCGATGATTGTTGATAGTTCGGCGTTACCTGAGCAGGTGGTAAAAGATGTGGTTGCATCCGCCTTTGACAGTGCGGGCCAACGTTGCTCTGCGTTACGTGTTTTATACATTCAAGAAGATATTAAAGAGACCATTGTTGAGTTATTGGTGGGTTACATGAAAGAGCTAGGGGTTGCTAGCCCTTGCCATTGGCACAGTGATGTTGGTCCGGTGATTACTCACCGAGCACAAGCTGAATTAAACACTCATATAGAGCGGTTTCGCCATAAAGACCGGGTAATTTATCAAACGCCGTTAGCAACTCATTGCAGCAATGGTAGTTTTGTATCACCTACCCTCATCGAAATTGAGCATATTAATGAGTTATTTGATGAGGTGTTTGGTCCAATTTTGCACATCATTAGTTTTGCTGCCGATGCCATTGATGATGTGATTCAGCAGATTAATGGGACGGGGTTTGGGTTAACGCTAGGTATTCACAGCCGAATATCAGGATTTTGTCAGTATATTTCTGATAATACTCAGGTTGGCAATATTTATGTGAATCGTAATATGGTGGGGGCGACGGTTGGCGTTCAGCCATTTGGTGGTCAGGGGTTGTCGGGCACAGGTCCTAAAGCGGGTGGGCCGCATTATTTGTTGCGATTGGTGACAGAAAAGTCACTTTCGATCAATACCGCGGCAATTGGTGGCGATACCCAGTTGCTTAGCGATGACCACTACAATTAAAATATCGAACCCGTAACATTTTTTGAGAAAACCACCATGAGCAGCTCCACCAACAAGGACGACAATCAGCCAACCAACTACATTACGTGGTTTCGTAGCACGTCGCCTTATATCAACAGCCATCGCAATAAAACCTTTGTCATCGGTTTTGGTGGCGAGGCGATCAATCATGATAACTTCCATCATGTTATTCATGATATCGCGCTGCTGGAAAGCCTCGGCATCCGTTTGGTGCTGGTTCATGGTGCAGAATCTCAATTACAGGAGAAATTGAACCAGCAGGGTTCTCAGCGTAAGCAAGTTGAGGGCAAGCGTATAACCGGTAATCATCACCTCAAAGCTGTGGTGGAGGCTGCGGGCTGTGTACGCATTGAAATTGAAGCATTGCTGTCTATGGGCGTCGCGAACTCGCCCATGCATGGGGCTGCGTTAAGTGTTGTGTCCGGAAATTTTGTAACCGCTAGGCCCTACGGTATACGAGCAGGTGTGGACTTCGAACATACCGGCGAGGTACGAAAAATAGATGCTGAGGCGATCAAACAACACTTAGAAAATCAATCTATCGTGTTGCTGTCTCCTATTGGTTATTCCCCTACGGGGGAGATCTTTGACCTTGCTTGGGAGGAGGTTGCGGAGAGTGTCGCTACGACGCTAAATGCGGACAAATTGATTTTTCTAGACAATACAGCAGGTTTAATGGATAAAAATGGGCAATTGATTCGCGAACTAACCCTTCAAGAAGCACAGCAGCATCTCACTCAACCCAACGTACCTGACAACTCCAATATCAAACACGCCATTAACGCTTGTCAGCACGGTGTTAGCCGTTGTCATTTTATTAGTTATGAAAAGGACGGCGCTTTGCTGCAGGAGCTTTTTACCCGTGACGGTAGTGGTACCTTAATTGCCCAAAGCAATTATGAGCAAATTCGTAGCGCTACTATCGATGATATTGGTGGAATATTGGAACTTATCGAACCCTTGGAGGCCGAAGGTGTACTTGTTAGGCGCTCTCGAGAGATCTTAGAGAGCGATATTGGCCAATATACCATTATCGACCGAGATGGCATGATCATTGGTTGTGCGACATTAAATGCATTTCCAGAGGATCAGTCAGGGGAGCTAGGCTGTGTTGCGGTACATAAGCATTATCGAGAAGGTAAGCGAGGTGACAAACTATTGCAGAGCATTGAAAAGCAGGCAATAAAGCAAGGCCTCAACACCCTCTTTGTACTTACAACACGAACGACACATTGGTTTATAGAGCGCGGTTTTAGCCAGGTAACAATCGATCAGTTACCTCAACCCAAACAACACTTATTTAATTATCAACGTAACTCGAAGGTATTCACAAAAAGACTTGTCAATCAGTGAGTCACGCCAACTTTGCACCATTTACGTCAGATCAGCCAAATAAATGTCACTTTCTGACATCATTGCAAAATTATCGCTGGCAATAACAGGTCACACACAAGTAGAATCCCTAAACTATTGTAATAAGCAGTGAAGCCAGTAACGGAATATGTCATCCAAAAATCTATTGATGCCACACCTCGCCCGCGCGGTTACCAGCGATGGCAGTAAAAAGCTTAAGCGAGGGTGGTTTGAACTCAGAAGAAAAGTATCGCCTTCTCTTAACGTTGTTACCTTTTATCACAGGGTAAACGACCCCTATTCCTATCTTTTATTGCAAGCTATTCCTCGCTTTCTAGAAGACTTCAATATTTCTCTAGAGATTGAGTTTGTTCTCGATTTACCCGATGAGCTAAACCCAGAACAAGCCAAACTTGAAAAATACGCCTTGGAAGACGCAAAACGTTTAGCGCGTTTTCATAATTTGGTATTCCCCAAAACCCCCGTTCAGCCTTCACCTGCCGATACGCTAAAAGCCACATCCACTCTGCTTAAACACAGAGACCGCCCCAAGTTATTACACTTGGTGACGGAAGTGACCAGCGCATTGTGGGGGATTAGCACGACAACCTTTGCAAGTTGCAGTAATCGATACGGTGGTTTGTCTGATAAGGAAACCCGCAAACAGCTTAAACAAGCAAAAGATCGCTTAGTTAATAACGGTCATTACATGTCCGGTATGTTGCATTACGGTGGCGAGTGGTATTGGGGCATAGACCGCCTTGGTCATTTGGCAGAACGCCTCGGCAAACCCGGTATTCAACGTGATACGGGTGACGTTGCCGATTATCAACGCCAGTACCGTCATTCTTTGCAAGGTTACAACACCCTCAAGAGACGGCCGAAACACGTAGAAACCTTGGATTTTTACTTCTCGTTTCGTAGCCCTTATTCCTATATCGCCGCCGAGCGTATTTTCAAACTTGCGGATTTATACAAATTCCCGGTAAACATTAAACCCGTTATGCCAATGGTAATGCGTGGGCTTAGTGTTCCAAAAGCGAAACGCATGTACATCGTGCATGACACCAAACGCGAAGCAAACCGCTACGGCATTCCATTTGGAAAAATAGCCGACCCTTTAGGTGGTGGTGTTGAACGTTGTCTCGCACTTTTTCCTTATGCAAAAGCCAAAGGCAAAGAGCGCGCCTACATTACCTCGATCACAACGGGTATCTGGTCTGAAGGGGCTGACGTATGCAAAGACAGTGTTATGGAAATATTGCTAACTCGTGCAGGCCTAGATTGGAACGATGCCAAAACCTGGATCAATAACGAAGATTGGATCCCATTGGCAGAGAAAAACAAAAGTGATCTTAACGCACTTGGCTTGTGGGGTGTGCCCAGTTTTAAGTACGGCGACACCGTAGTATGGGGCCAAGACCGCTTATGGGCTCTGGAAGAGGCCATATTGTCATCGGATACATAACCGCATGGACGTAAGCTAGCACATGGAATGTCGTGTTGGTTGCGGCGCTTGTTGCATTGCCCCATCTATAACCAGCCCTATCCCGGGTATGCCTAACGGCAAACCTGCTGGCACACGTTGTATTCAGCTTTCTGCAGACAATTATTGTTTAATCTTTGGAAAGCCAGAACGCCCTGACGTATGTCGTCGCTTTTCAGCTTGCCCTGATATTTGTGGCAGCAACAAGGAAGAGGCCATTACTCTCATCACTGAGCTTGAGCATTATACCAATTGTTAACGCTCCAAAAGGCTTGCATCCAAAAGCAGAACATGAAAACCTTAGGCCCATCAATAGACTTAACAGTCTTATAATAATTAGATCACACTATTTAGCCCCATTATTGCGTACCTATCTTAGGAATCAGGCCATGACAATTAAAACAATCGTTGGCGTTCTTGCCGCCTCCAGCCTCCTCACACTAAGCGCTTGCACAAACACCGTTCAATACGGAGAAGCTACACGGGTAGAAACGACTAAAATTGATGTCAGCAGCAATGAGCTTGTGACTGTTGCTGAAAAAATGACACGCAAAATGCTAACTTACCCAACGATAGAAGAAGTACTTAAAAAGAAACGCCCCAAACTTGCCATCAGCCCACTAATCAATCAAACCTCAGATGATAGTGTTGATGTAGGCCTGATCGAAGATTCTATTGCCAAACAACTAGGTCAATCAGGAAAATTCTCATTTAGCGATAAAGCCAAAACCAGCGCTGCACAAACCGAAGTGACCAAAGATCAGTTATTTGCCAGCATCGACATTAATGTTGCTAAAAAAATTGCCTCCGGCCTAAATGCAGATTACTTACTCTACGGCAGCCTAAAAAATATTATCCGCACCAAGGCAACCAGCAAAGAGGTCTATTACTCCTTTAATTTGCATATGCTGAATACCAAAACAGGCAAGCTAGTATGGCAGGATAATGAAGAAATTCTAAAAAGTCGTAAAAAAGCAATTTTTGGTATTTAACATCCGGTAGTTTGCCTCAAGCAATGTGAAGTAGACAGCAAGCATAAAAAGGGGGTGCCCCACAAGCACCACCTAACCCCGCTCAGTATCCTGCAAATAACCCGGTTTCTTCACTAAACGGCGGCTCACCAAACACAGCAATCACCTCAATTTTACCCACGATATTGTTATTTAATTGCGTTAAGCGCTCCGCATCAATTCGATATTCACGATGCTCAGGGCCGCCCACCATATAAATAGGATAAGGCTCCAAAAAAGCTCGCTTTACTTTAAAGCGTGTCACATAACCGACGCCGGAATTTCTTACATTCCAATCACCCGCCACATGTTTGGCAAAAGACTCATGTAACATCGGATAAAAATACCGCTGACGGGTTTTACGTTCTGGAAACCGCGCCCAGCCAGACTCAATAATGCATTGCAACTGTCCCGGCCCCACAGGGCGATACAATGTTGCTACTTCCGATAACCGTGTTTCCGATAACCGCATAAATGCCCCCACTACATTAATACCTACTACCTATATAGTTCATTTTACCATCAGTTGCATTACATTCATGCATTACATGACAATTCTGCTGGACTGTGTTGATATTTCTTCTGCCATCACAACAAACCGTAATGGCCCGCCTGAACTCACCCCATCAAATGGGTAACAAGCAACCAATGCCAACATCGGTTGCTCCGAGTCCAAAGCAATACGTGATTTTCTACTATCCACCACTGCAATATTCACCACCCGATACTCCAAATGCTGACCATTTGGGTATTCAATACTGAGAACATCATTTACCTGAGCATCTTTCAATACGGAAAAATGTGTATCCCGATGCCCACCAATCACGCTGACCCCATTCCCACCCGGTTGCACACTGCCAGAAACATGAGCGGGAGCAAATGCCAAATTCCGCCCCGATGCTCCTGCCAATACAATCATTGAAGAACCATCAGCACCCAATCGAAGTTTTACCAACGGATAGGTATCAGCCCAAGACCAAGGTTTTGCCGCAGTAGCTCCCGCCTTCATTTCAACCCAAGCTTGATTCAACAAATGTTGCGCCAACTCTGCTTTCAGGACTAAATACGCGGCGTGCCCCAACTGCCAACAACCTACCACAATCAACACAGCAACTAACATTTTTTTAAGGTTCGTTGCTGTGTTCATCGCAGAACCTCTCGACCTATGGCGTACTTTACGCTCAAAACATGTCGATCCTGTTTCAAACACAACACTATTAAGGCCAAAAATAGAGACAGTACACCCGAAAGGATAAGCCCATTTATACCAAGGGCAGTTCTTGGATAAGCAACAGAAGGTACTTGTGAATGCATAACCTGTGAGGGTATCGGCTGCTTTGATCCTGCAGGCATACTATTGGCAAGTGTGCGTCGTTTTAGGTTCTCATATTCCGACCTTGAAGGGGTTTGATCTATCGCAACAAAACTCGTATATCGACTCATAATGTTGTAATGCATTCCTAATGTCACAATATCATCGCGAAAATGATCGCGATTTCCTTGTCGCACAGCTTCATCCAT
This sequence comes from uncultured Gammaproteobacteria bacterium, assembly GCA_913063495.1. Lineage (GTDB taxonomy): Bacteria > Pseudomonadota > Gammaproteobacteria > Pseudomonadales > Ketobacteraceae > 42-54-T18. Next base: position 21,459 of record CAJXXT010000041.1, read on the forward strand.
CAAATGCTCTATTTTTTGTCGCGCCCACAACGTTGCAATCCCCTTATATCCTTTAGCTTCAAAAACAGACTGGTTGATAGACTTAGCCGACCAGTTAGGAACAACATTCTGCTGCCAATATTGTCCGTCGTATTCCCCGCTAATCGTCACAGTATCTGACGGCTCTGCTAGTTTCACATACAATAAAAGCGGCTCCTTCGCATAGAGATCAGGAATTTTTACAGGATAAAATTCTGTTACTCCACCATTATGAAAGGTCACATTAACATCCGTTAATACGGGGGTTTCGATTTTTTCAAACAACGCTGTCATCGCACTATTCACCTCTTGAATATTGCCAATTGAGGTATACACCCCACGCCCAAATTGGGCCGCTTTTTTCATAAAATAACCGTTGGGTGCAGAACCAATAGCAACGGTGAACAATCTGTTTTTCTGCACATTTTTTGTAATATAAGCAAATAACGTTTCTTCATTTCCAACACTGCCATCAGTAATAAACACAACTTGGCGCACCCTTGAATAACTACTGTCATCATCCACCGATAAAACTAATGCTGCTTCAAGAGCCCCTTGCATTTCGGTGCCTCCATTCGCACTCAACCCGTTGACATAACGTCTTGCCACGGTAATGTTACTATCACTGGCAACCACCGATTGATCGAACAGTTTGTGCGTATTGGAATTAAATTCAATCACGTTAAAATAATCAGTCGCAGTCAATCGCTCTAATGCTAACAACAAAGCTTGCTTTGCTTGCTCCATGGATGTTCCTGCCATTGAGCCAGAAGTATCAATCACCAACACCAACTCTCTCGCAGGTAACTGCTGTTTGTTAACCTGTTGCGGAGGCATCACCATTAACAAACCATGATATTCATCATCTCCGTTTTCACCCTCTAAGTTTTCATTAAAAAAAGCGGCAACAGGAGCTTGTGTTGCGACGGGTCGCCAACGTAGAACAAAATCCCGATTCATTGCCACATTAGGCTTCTTGGTGGTTACAATGTATTGCTCTGAACTTGCCGCCGAATTTTTCTTGAAAGAGATTGTATGAAATGAAGATTGCAATGACTCGACCTCAAAACCTGGTGTTAACACTATATTCACGGTAGCGACATTAGTAAGTCTGGCAGTTTTCATTCCAACCGCCTTAAGATGTGCATGACGATTAAAGGCTTCCAGCTCCGCAACACTTCGCTGCGGCGGTGTTATTTCTGAAGCATCCGGCACTTGATCCGTATTAAACGCCCAACCTTGTCCCGCTATTAGAGAAGATCGCCCGACAACATTATTCCCAGGGATGTACCTCGGTGTAATCGTCATAGGAATACGTAACGAAAACTCCCCTGCGTCATAACGCAGTGTTTGCAAATACTCCAACTCCACTTCGATTTGTTCACCCGGTGCAATATTCGTCACCCTATTAGTAAATAAGTTGGGTCGTTGCTGCTCAATCAAGCTAGCTTTTTTGCCTTCTTGACGGGCTTTAATAAACATTTTTCTTGCCGTATTTTTTTCTTTAATCTGACCTTTGATAATCCGCTCACCAATACGAATTGTCATTCCATTCACTGCACTGTCTGATGGCAGCGGAAAAACATACGTTCCCTCAATCCATTGGTCACTGTCATTGACAAAAACCTGCGTCACCACCGCTTGAACCACCATGCCACTAACTTGCAACGAAAAATCGGCAGTTACGCGAGGAAGCTCCCTATAGCTTTCACTTGCTTGCGACACAATAAAAGAACCACTACCCAACGAATTCAGCGGGTTGGGTTGCTCTCTTTCAAATTGAGCAGCATGAGCCGCAGGTACAACCACTAACGAGCCCCATAACAACATACAAGCCAATAACGCTGAAAATAGTAATTCAAAGCGTCCTGATTTATCCCAATTGTTCGTGTTTTTTTTGTTATCAACGGCAATACGATTACCATGACTACCACGCCCAATAAGGCCGCTGCTATTTACTTGATTAGAATATCTCTGTGTAGAATGTGCCTGTGTGCAATATGCCATGTCGTTCTCCCAATGAAATCCACTCGTTTCATTACACAGGGGAAAAAGGGCATCACAACGGGAACAATCTGCTATTTCAATGATCAATTGTGGCGAATTGTGGCAATCGCTATCAATCTAGAGCATGTTTGATACAATTCTGGATAATAAAGGAGTTAATAAACAGAGAGCACAACTTATGGCACGGCGTATTGCGATTGTTGAAGATGAACCCGCTATTCGTGAAAATTACAGGGAATTCTTAGAAGGTTATGGCTATCAGGTAGATGCCTTTAGCCATCGCTCACAAGCTATGGATGCCTTTCAACAACAACTACCTGACTTGGCCATCATTGATATTGGTTTAGAAGATGAAATAGAGGGTGGTTTTGATTTATGCAGAGAGTTACGCCAGCTTGCACCCAACTTACCCATTATGTTTTTGACTGCCCGCGACAGTGAACTCGATGCAATATCAGGGTTACGCCTAGGTGCGGATGATTACCTAACAAAAGACATCAGTTTACCGCACCTAGGGGCAAGGATCATTGCGCTATTTCGTCGTATCGATCACTTTAGTCAACAGGCAAAAGTTGACAGAATTGAACGAGGGCAATTACATTTGGACATTGATCGCATGACAGCCTCTTGGAACAATACTCCGTTAGATTTAACACTCACAGAGTTTTGGATGATCCACGCTCTAGCGAAACATCCAGGCCATGTCAAAAACCGACAACAACTAATGGATGCCGCCAATGCCGTGTTAGATGACAATACCATCACCTCTCACGTAAAACGTATTCGAAAGAAATTTCAATTATTGGATAACACGTTTGATGCAATTCAAACTGTTTATGGCATAGGTTATCGATGGCATGACCCTTCGTAAACAACTGATCATTGTTTCACTTTGCTTACTCGCATTACCGTGGGCTGGCTGCCAGTATGTAAAAGAGATGGAATCCGTACTTCGACAGAACCAACAACAGTTATTGCAATCTGCTGCAAAACCCATTGCTCATATTGTAAAAAACACGTTAAGCGAACAATATACAAAAAACGCTACTGAAACCAAAATTGCTCCTAAAATGTTATACACACCGTTTCGAAATAGCCCCATTGCTATTGACGGTTATGACGACGAATGGAAAAATCACTCTCCCCACGCCTTATTTTTTTCTGGTTCAAAAGAAATATCACAAGACACCCACAGCTATTTTAAAGCGTCTACTAACAAAGGAAATCTGTTGTTATTTTTCCATATAGAAGACAGCAACATCGTTTATCACCGCCCGGGTTCACCATCACCCACTCATAACGACCACCTAAAAATCACCCTTGGTGAAAAACAACAGCAGCAAACCATCGTACTATACACAAGTGGACAAGGCAGCATTCAAGCGGTTACTAGCCATCATAGCAACGACCTTAAAAATAGTAACATTAAAAACAGCAACATTAACAATCAAACAACCTGGAAAACACTAGAACCATCTCAACGCATTCAAGGTTATTGGCAAGAAATGTCCACAGACATGAGTACTGGATACAATATAGAATTAAGCATTCCTTTAAGTTTATTAAAGGAAAATATAGAGTTTTCTATTTATGATGTAAATAACGTCAAAAACATCGCGACCATTCCAACATTCACTTCAGACACGTTATCCTTATTACAGCCAATTTTTTCACTAACGGATAAATTATCGGCATTTCAACAACCCTCATGGGATATTGCCATAGTGAACAGCAAAGGCTGGCTGCTATCCCCGCAAATTCAAAGTTCTAAAAATACTAAAAATTACGAGAAAAACAGCAACACGTTAAAAACCAATATAACAAAATCATCCCCATCCCTTTGGGAGTCTGCCCTCAGTCGTTTCTATCGATATATTATGGAAGGAGTGGTAGAGGAAAAAAGTCCATCGCATGCCTTACCCATCTGGCCTTTTGAATCCGCACAGCTAAGTCAATCAAAGAAAAAAATTCCACCTGAAACCCTTACTCGCTATCAAAACCAATGGTATAGAGTTCCCCATTCCCAACGTTCAATTTTATCGGTTATTAACCCAATACATCATACTGACACACGAGAAGTCATTGGTTATGTAATATTAACGCAATCAAGCAACGCATTATTATCCCTAACCAACAACGCTCTTCTGCGTATCATTAACCTTAGCCTAACAACTGCCGCTCTATCTGCGTTAATCCTGTTAGGTTTTGCAAGCATTTTATCCTATCGTATTCGAAACCTTCGTAACCAAGCTGAAAAAGCTGTCACACATGATGGCAAAGTCCAACCCTTTTCTGCCAGCAAGTCCAAAGATGAGATTGGAGACTTATCACGAAGTTATGCCGTATTACTACAGCGTATCCAAGATTATAATCATTATTTAGAAACACTGTCTGGGAAACTAGCTCACGAATTAAGAACACCGCTTACCATCAGTAAATCGTCTATTGAAATGTTAAAAATGGTCGACTCCGACGACACAGAAAAATATCAGCGTTATCTACTTCGTGCAGAAGAAGGGTTGGAACGATTACGTTTAATTCTTAATGCCATGAGTGAAGCAAGCCGTGTCGAACAAGTCATTCAACACAGCGACATTCATCAAGTTGATATTAAAAACCTAATGAATGAAATGTGCCTTGCGTATCAAGACTCCTACCCCGATTTTACATTTACCTTCCATTCTCATTCAAGCACGCCAACACCAGAAATATCCTTACACTGCGCACCAGAGTTAATTGCACAAATGCTTGATAAGTTAATTGATAATGCGACAGGTTTTGCACCTAAACATTCTGAAATATTGTTATCACTTACATCCACAGACAAGAGTGTACGTTTGAGCGTTGATAATACCGGCCCCCTCTTACCCGATAGCATGCAACAACAATTATTTGATTCTATGGTAAGCATCCGAGAAGAAAAAACGGAAACACCCCACCTTGGCTTAGGATTGTATATTGTAAAGCTAATAGCTCAACATCATCGCGGTCAGTTATCGGCAAGTAACAATGCTGAAAATACCGGAGTTTCTTTTTGTGTTGAATTGCCAACTCGCTAACATTCTGTAACAGCAATGGGTCATAAACCGACTATACTTTACAATCTATCTACCCTAAATAACCAGATACCTAACAATGACTGAATCTTATGAGGAGCGCCGAATTGCTCCCCGCGCCGATCTTGAAAACACCTTATTTATTAAGTCCATCACCTCATCCCAAGTGGCGGGCTTCAGTAACGATCTAAAAACCTGCAATACGATTAATGTTTCTGCTCATGGGCTTCAAGTTACCCTGGATTTTGAGGTATTGGTGGAATCTGAGATTGCCCTATGGATTAATCATGAAACCGGTGACGAGCGTATTCTGATCAGCGGAATTGTTCGCTGGACTAGCAAAACCCCCAATGAAAACAAATACTTAATTGGAATCGAGCTGGATGAAAGTTGCGTGGACGACATGACCCAGTGGATGGACACCCCACCTTCTGCATACTAGTGCTTGCAATTGGTTAGCAAAATCCGACACAATGAGCGCAGCATAAAACTGTTAAGGCTATTAAAAATAATAATAATGAAAGGGATGCCTCATATGAAAACCACTCAGATTCTATTTGCCTGCATTTTCACACTGTTTATAAGTGGTTGCGCTAGCCTCACTCCTGAAAAAGGCGGCTTTGTATCCAACTCCCTATGCTCCGTATCTATTGGTGAGTGCGTTAACCCCGCCATCAAAGAACAAAGCGATGACATCATCGCCATATTAACCGGTAAACCTGTTGCCTTTGTAAAAACGCGGTTAGGACTGCCAAATCGACGTAATGAGTTTGCATCTGGTGCCAAGACTTGGGTTTATTTTGATCATTCTAAAGGGATGACTGCTAAAAGCTGTCAAGTGTCGCTATCGATCCGGGATGATATGGTCGAACGTGTAAACGTATCCACTTCAAACAAGTCATTTGCCTCGTTCTTAAGCCAAGGTTGCGAGAGAATTCGTAAAGAAATCGGCTGATCTGTTTTAATTTATCTCAGGTAAGTGTTTATTTGTTATCTTTCAAATGCTTACCTGACTTCATGCTGTTATTTTAGCCTAATTATTTAACACCAAAACTCTATATTTTTATAGCCCACACAAACCTCACCCAAAAGACACAATTTGCCAACAGTTGTTTACAGAACGATTCGTTAGTATTGAGGGCATATTATAAAAACCTCCGACTGAGCGATACCCTATGTCTGTAGAATTTTTAGTTCGAGCGATCTTAATTGCTTCTTTAGCGTTGCTTACGTCTGCCTGTGGTGGCGGGGGTGGGGGATCTGGCGCAACGGTGGTGCAATCTGACACGGACTCAGGAACCGGCGAACCGTATGTATTCACCAGGACTCAATTTGAATATTTACCATTTACGGGTGGCACATCCATCCAGTATGACGATGACACCGAATCTTCAGTAACACTCGATACTAACGACTTCGCAGGAAAAGGCGTTTATGCGATTGAAAATGACGGCACCACTTTATACTTTTCTACCACAGAAACAAAAATAGCATTCCATGGCGCAGATGGATCAATTGAAAAGAATGGCATAACAATAACGAAGCTGCGGTTTCGTGACAGCACCGGAAACCTCTCATCAATACCGATGCTTTACTCAAACACACCCGAAGGCACGAATGCTATTTTCACTGAACTAACCACAAAAAAAGCAGAAGCCACCACCAACAACTTCCTTATAGGAACAGTAGATGTACAATCACTTGAGGTGACATCTATATTTGAAAATACTGAACCTGAACCTAAACTTGACTACGGCTTACTACCGACTAGAAAATTAACCTTTACGATACAAGGCATAGTTCAACTCCCTGCCATCCTTGACCAGCCCCCATTTTCAGTAACCTTCACAGACACTCTTTATTTAACAAGCGGTATCGGAATCGTAAAACACGAATCTACCGATTATGGTATCAATAACGAAATTGTTTCATTAACAGGATTGCCAACAACCATCTGGTTTAACAATGCAGCTGACACTCCTATCATAGACAGCGAGAGTGATCCTACATTTAGTATTGCTGGAATTGGTGCAATCAGCTCCACGACTTACCGTGTTGCCAATATTGACGCTCTTAACGAGATTCCCTGGCTTTCAATCCAAGAAGACACCGCCAGCAATACGTTTAACGTTGGTATGACACCTCATGAAGACTTACCGGCTACACTCACCAGCGTTGAAGTTATTTTCGAAAACAAAGAAACTGAGGAACGACTGAGCGGCAACGTTACAATCCAACCACTTAATTAATATTAAACTGTAACTATTCTGCGGATAATTAAATTTCCAACAGGCATAAAAAAAGCGCCAATCGGCGCTTTTTTTATGCTTACCAAACCTTACCCTAACGTCTCCAATGCCGCTTTAAAGCGCGCCATATACTGCCCTCTAACACCAGACGCTACAGGCCCAACATCACACCACTCACTCAACGCTTGTAACACAGAAGACTTCTGACCATCATCATGGTTTTTACGCCCACCAAGACCACCCGACAAACGAGAAACTTGAAGCTGCATTCTATATTGCTTTTCTTCAGCAGGCGTATCCAAACCCGATTCAATTTCCAAAAGAACCGTTATTTCTTTCAACTTCTCTGCATTCTCTTGTAAGAGATCATCTGCAATCACATCACCACTTTGTGCCAACGCAGTTAATTGCTGATAACGCTGCTCAAGGCCTTCTGTACCTTTAGGTAATTCTAATTCACTACCCCACTCAACATCATCACCTCCAAATGACTCACCTTGAGCCTCAGATATCACACTGCTCTCAAGATCATCGCAGACAGCAACTTTACGCCACAACTCAACCATTTGATCTTGCTGCTTCAATTTTTCAGCACCGGCAAACAAAGACAAACAGGCATCACTTGCGACATTAAAACGGCTCTTAACCTCTTGTACCTTTTCTTTTGGCAACCCACTAAGCACAGAGAACTTACTTTGCAATTTATCGTAATCCGCCTTACAGGCATCCAAATCCATCAAGTCACTTTCAGCTAACTGCTCAAGCTGTTCACATAAATATAATGCATCAGTAAAATTATTATCCCGCTCTTCCGTTGCAGCTTGTCGCTCTTGCTCTCGACGTGCAAACACTTGGTCACATACGGAACGAAACTTACGCCACAGCTTAGAATCTTCTCGGCGAGAAACAAGACCTACCGACTTCCATTGTTGCTGTAATCGTTTTGCTTGCTCGATCGCATCCTGCAAATTTTCTTGCTGCACTAAACCTTCTGCAGTTTCGATTAATTGCTTACGCTTGTTTTCATTCTTCGTAAACTCTTGATCCAATCGATCACGCAATTGCTGTAATAAATCATTAAACTGATCTTGAACCGACTTACCGTCTTTACGATCAACAGGAGAGTAACGACGCCACTCTTGTTTCGCCACTTCATACACTTCATTCACTGCACGCCAATCTGCTGCATTCCAATCTAGCTGTTCAATATAATCATTAATTTGTTGCACTACATTTTTGCGTGACTGCAAATTACCCGAACGTACGTCAGACAGCTTATCGAAATATTCCCGACAAGGCTCGTAGGCTTTATCCGCTGCAAGCTTAAAACGTTCCCACACTGCTTGACTATCTGGCGACGCCCCCAACAGTTTCCATTCAGACTGCATACGCTTGATACGATTGGCTAACGCTTGAGGATCCATATCCTCACTAACCAATGCTTCCATTGCTTCACAAAGCTGCTCTTTCTTCGGAGCAGATGCATAACCTTGCCAATCTCGAAGCTCATTGACTTTAGAGGTTAGCTCTCGCACCGTTTGTTGATGGCTTGCCCCTTGTTTCATCGGCATATGTTTTATATGTCGATTAGCATCGCGTAATAATTTATTCGCCGCCTTAAGGTTTCCTTTTTCAACTTCGCCACGCAAGTTATTTAATACACCTTCCAACTTAGCGACCGCTTCTTTTTCTTTTGTCGCCAATTCATTTTTGATGCTTTCAAAATGTTCAGCCGCTTTGTCTTTCAACACAAGCACTTCAGGTTTTGCAATAACATCCGGCCATTGAATAGCGGCAGCCAAACGATCAAAGGTTTTCTTTAACCCCTTCATTCCCGCTGAAGGCTTTTCAGCAGCCAGATCGAGTATCTTGCCAATAACTCTTTCTAACGCTTCACCGTGCTCTTTCAACGCAGCAACCGCAGCAACAATTTTTTCTAACTCAAATAACGCTCGATTAAACCGTTTACGCTCATCCGATGCCGGCGCATTCACCTGAGCAGCCTCATCCCAGCGTACTTGTTGCGTACGCAACAATGCCAACACCGCAGGTACATCTTCTGCATCCAGTGCGGCCTTTTCTTCAATCTGCTTTAATGCCTCTTCCAACTGATCACAGGCGGCCATACGTTCTTGTGCAGCTTCTCGTAATAACTGGTCAGTCTCTCGCTGCTCATTTTCTTCTGCCGTACTGGTATCAACAGTCTGACGGCAAAGTTCACTGGCTCGTTGAAAACGCTGCTTAATATCGTCATTTGCGAAACTTTGCATTCGCGACCATTGTTTTTTCAAATGATCCAACTTGGCGATATACATGGGATCAAATGGCATTCTAGCCAGTGTTTCTACACTTTTACACAACTCATCCAGTTGCTCATCACGATTATCTTCTTGCTTCTGTACATCATGAATCGTGTTCAGCTTGTTTTTAATAATCCGGTATACACTTTTATCTTTACCTTTACTGTCTTTTAACACTGATTCTAAAACAGATTCTGTTTCTAAGCGCTCCGCTGCAGTTTGACGTAAACGACTTAATGACAGGCTTGTTGCATACAGCTGCAACACTGATTCTTCTTTAATACCTTCCAGTGCGAGCAATCCAAGCTCAACATTTTTTGTTTTTTCTACCAATGACGCCTGCGCTTGTGTGTCAAGGCCTTTTACGATGGCTTCCAAACGAGCATCAAGTGCAACATCATTATCATTTAACAACACCAACAAATGATTGATTGCTGCTTGTTGTGCGCTGTTATCTTTTTCTTGCTGAATATAGGACAGTAATTTTTCCGTATTTACCGTTCGCTGGTATGCAACAGAGCGTACCGTTGCCTCTATGTCCCCTTTTGCTAACAAATCCAACACATGAAGATCGTCACCATCTTCAATGTTAAGATTATTAATTGCTTGGATTCGAACTTGTGGTTTTGCACTCTGCCATTTTGGCTTAAAAAATTTCTTAAACATGATAACTTGATCGCTATATTTGGCTGCTATTTTGGCTAATTGACTACGTATTATTTTTTTATATTAAGCGCTGTCAGATACGCTGATAGGTCACAAAACAATGTGCTATATCGCCATCACCATTGACCCTTTCTATTTCTTGCCACTGCTGTGTTTCAACTTCAGGAAAATAGGTATCCCCTTCTGGCGTCAACTGTATTTCTGTAATGTATAAACGTTGTACCGCATCTGCACTCAAAGCTTCTTTATAAATCTGAGCACCACCAATGATCACTGCTTCATCTTGATCATCTGGCATCACCACCTGCGCCTGTTGAATAGCAGCATCAAGACTTGTTACCGCATAACAATTTTCAGGCACTTGCAACTCGGCATCTCGGCTAATAATAATATGAGGCCGCCCAGGTAAAACTCGACCTAAAGAATCAAAGGTTTTACGCCCCATAATAATGGGTTTACTCATGGTTGTTGCTTTAAAATATTGTAAATCTTGAGGTAAATGCCAAGGCATTTTATTATCTTTACCGATAACATTATTATCGGCTTTTGCGACAATCAGTGACAACATAACAATCCCCTTACACTGCAATCGGTGCAGCTATTGAGGCATGACATTCATACCCTT